>JBIIDU010000060.1:0-11725 GCA_044238165.1 Ferruginibacter sp.
CTCTCTTGTTATTCCTGGGTAATGGTGTTGTAGCCAATGTCATTTTGCAGAAAACCAAGGGTCACGGATCCGGTTGGTTGGTTATCAATTTCGGATGGGCGATGGCCGTTTATGTGGCTGTATTGGTTGCTGGAAAATACAGTGGTGCCCATCTTAATCCGGCCGTTACAACAGCCCTTGCGCTGAAAACCGGAGATTGGGGCAACGCCGCAACGTTTATTCCGGCTCAACTTGCCGGAGCGATGGTCGGATCGTTTCTGGTATGGGTCATGCACCAACAGCACTTCGATGCCACGCCCGACGCCGATGCAAAGCTGGCGGTTTTCTGCACGGCACCTGCCATCCGAAACCCCCTGCTGAATTTACTTTCGGAAACAGCCGGCACTTTTGTATTGGTGACCGCAGTACTGCACATCAGCGCTCCAGATGCAAAAATCGGTTCGCTTGATGCGCTTCCGGTGGCGCTGGTCGTACTGGCCGTTGGAATTTGCCTGGGTGGCACTACCGGCTATGCCATCAATCCCGCCCGGGACCTTGGCCCGCGGATTGTCCATTTCCTGTTGCCGTTGAAAGGGAAACGCGACAGTGACTGGGCTTACAGCTGGATTCCTGTTTTGGGTCCTATTGCCGGTGCCCTGCTTGCTGTAGGGGTTTACCGGCTTCTAGCCTGAGGGCCAATTTGCTTCAAAACAGCCCCGGATTGCTGAAATTTTGTCCTGGTTTCCAGCCCATCGAAACTCCAGTAAAGCTGTGGTGAAACAACCTGTAAAATTTCAGTTTTAAGGAGCATACCCTTACCTTTGCCGCCGAAATCCGAATTGGGTATTAAAAAAATAATTTATGGCCAGTACAGGTAAAGTAAAATCCATCATCGGCGCCGTGGTCGATGTGCAATTCGACAACAACGGCAAACTGCCCGAAATCATGAACGCGCTTGAATTGAAGCGCGACAATGGCGACACCCTTGTACTGGAAGTTCAGCAACATCTGGGAGAAGACAGCGTTCGTACCATCGCCATGGATGGAACAGAGGGCCTGGTGCGCGGTACCGCAGTGACTGATACAGGAAAGCCCATCGCCATGCCCACAGGAGAAGCCATCAAGGGCCGTCTGTTCAATGTGACCGGCGATGCCATCGACGGATTGCCCCAGGTGAGCAAGGCCAACGGAAGGCCCATACATGCCAAGCCGCCGCTGTTTGAACATCTGAGCACGGCCAATGAAATTCTTTATACCGGCATCAAGGTGATTGATCTGATCGAGCCCTACGCTAAGGGTGGTAAGATTGGTCTTTTCGGTGGCGCCGGTGTGGGTAAAACCGTATTGATCCAGGAACTGATCAACAATATCGCTAAAGCCTACTCAGGCCTCTCCGTATTTGCGGGAGTGGGCGAGCGTACCCGGGAAGGAAACGACCTGATGCGCGAGATGATTGAGGCAGGCATCATGAACTACGGCGATGCCTTCAAGCATAGCATGGAAGAAGGCGGATGGGACCTCAGCAAAGTGGACCTTAAAGGACTGGAGGAGAGCAAGGCCACATTCGTGTTCGGACAGATGAACGAACCTCCTGGAGCCCGGGCCCGTGTGGCTCTGAGCGGACTAACGCTTGCAGAATATTTCCGAGACGGCGACGGCAAAGGACAGGGAAAGGACATCCTGTTTTTCGTAGACAATATCTTCCGCTTCACGCAGGCGGGTTCCGAAGTATCGGCCCTGCTCGGGCGTATGCCTTCTGCGGTGGGTTACCAGCCAACGCTCGCCACCGAAATGGGATTGATGCAGGAACGTATCACTTCCACCAAAAACGGATCGATCACATCGGTGCAGGCGGTCTATGTACCTGCGGATGACCTTACCGATCCGGCACCTGCCACCACATTCGCCCACCTTGATGCGACAACGGTACTCAGCCGTAAGATTGCCGATTTGGGTATCTATCCCGCTGTGGATCCGCTCGACAGTACATCGCGTATCCTCACACCGCAGATTGTGGGTGATGAACATTACAATACGGCCAACCGTGTCAAACTCATTCTCCAGCGCTATAAGGAGCTGCAGGACATCATCGCCATCCTTGGACTGGATGAACTGAGCGACGAGGACAAACTGGTGGTATCGCGCGCCCGCAAGGTGCAGCGCTTCCTCAGCCAGCCTTTCTTTGTAGCCGAGCAGTTCACCGGTTTGAAAGGGGTGCTGGTTCCCATTGAAGACACCATCCGCGGATTCAACGCCATCATGGATGGTGAAGTCGATGAATATCCGGAAGCAGCCTTCAACCTCGTGGGAACGCTGGAAGACGCAATCGAAAAAGGCAAGAAACTCATTGCCGCCGCCAAATCCTGATTCTTTGCGGCCTGGGCGAATATTCTTTCTGCGCCCGGTCTGCAAGCCTAAAGCCTGAAGCATGGTACTGGAAATACTTACACCGGAAAAGAAACTCTTCAGCGGAAACGTTCATGGCGTGCAGCTGCCCGGCATCGGCGGTTCGTTCGAAGTGCTCGACCGCCATGCTCCTATGGTGAGCGCCCTGAAATCGGGCACACTCAAAATCCTTAATGACAAAACGTCCACCAGCTCTTTTAAGATTGAGGGCGGCTTTGTGGAGGTGCTCGACAACAAGACCACCGTTTTGGTTGAAGGCGCCATGGAGGCTTAGTGCCGCATCCTATTTTTCAGTCGCACAGTACAGCGGGCAAGAAACGGAAGTACCGGAACCACAAGGCATGACAAGCGGTTTCCGGAAATCGCCCCTATCAACGCAGTTACTCCCAGCAAATAGAACGGATAAAGCAGGAACAGGCTACCGATCAGAACTGAATCAAAATGGTCGGAGCGGCGTAATTTCCAGCCAACCCCCAAACGCACAATCTGATAAAAAGGGAAATGGGCAAGCAATCCCAGCGTTGCCGGCAGCAGCAGGATCGCTTTTTGCAGTATTGAAGCGGGCACCTTGAAGAATTTATTTCTTAGCGCCTTATCGCCATACGGGATTTCATAAACAAGTTCCCCCAACTTTACCCTAAGGACGTTGTTGAATGTGATCACTTTTTCGCCGAAGTTCCCTTTTGAGCGGACGGCGGATTCCGTGATGCGTTCGCCAAAAAGCAGGTGTGCAATCTTACCGCTTCTTCCGAAATTGTTGTAGTTGATGCCCGTGGGAAGAACCGTGAGCGGAATGCCCTCATTCCATGCACGGATTGCAAGCCTTGCCGTGCCTTTTTTGAGCGGGCGCAACTTCCATTCGTTGATGCTGAGCCCCTCGCTGAATATCAGCACTACGCCATTTTTCCGGAAAATTTCCATGCAGAGGTCGAAGGTGGTATAGTTATGCGCAAGGTTTTCGCTTCCTTCCCGAAGCCGGTAAACCGGAAAAATGTTCAGGGCCGACAAAAGTTTCCCTGCCAGGGGATGTGCGAATACGTCACCCCTGGCCAGGGAATAGACCGGAGCCCGGAACAGGCAGGCGATCAATATGGCATCCAGAAAGGAGTTGGGATGACTGGCCGCTATCAGCAAGGGCCCTTTTGATTGCAGTGATTCCTTTTGGCTGACAAGCAGATCGGGGCACCAGACCAACCTTGCCAGCACAACAGGTATTTTCAGCAGACGATACAGCAATCGGATTTTTTTTGCAGGGCTTTACAGAAATCAGTTCAAACGGGGGTCGGTGGGGTAGTTGACCAGCAGGGTGTATTCACCTCCCAGGTGGCGGAGGCTGTCGCCCCATACATCCTGGGGGGAAGTGCCGAAAATCAAATTTCGTGTAGCTGCTGCCGTTAGCCAGGTTTTTTCTACCATTTCCTGCTGCAGTTGCCCTTTGCCCCAGCCGCTGTAACCGATGAAGAAGCGGATCTTGTCGGCTTCCAGCTTGTTTTCACCGACCAGCTTTTTCACCAAATCGAAATTGCCTCCCCAGAACACCCCGTCGAGGATTTCCACCCCGCCGGGAATGAGGGCCGGATACTGGTGAAGAAAATGGACGGTATCGGGCTGCACCGGACCTCCGAAAAAAACCGGGAAGGGATGGCCTTCGAAACCGTCGATGAGTTCGTCCATGGTATGTTCGTAGGCACGGTTGAGCACGAAGCCGAAACTTCCCTCATCCTGATGGTCACAAAGGAATATCACACTTCGTTTGAAGTTGGGGTCCTGCAGAAAAGGATCGGCAATCAGCAATATGCCTGCGGCCAGTGCTTCCATGTATTAAAATTATGGGTATTTTCAGACAAGCTGGTGCTTGTTGCGGAAAAATCTCAGGGCTTAAACCTGCGTTAAAAATACCTTTACCAGGGGTGTCCGTTGGCGGAACTTGGCTTCTGTCCGTTACTTTTGCCAGACGATGAAGCGAATTTTCCCTGTCATTTCCATACTGATTTCCCTTTCGCTGCTAGGCATCATTTTTTTTCAGATACTCTGGATCCGGGGTTCGCTTGCCGTGGAAGAGCAGAAATTCAACGAGCATGTGACATTGGCCACATTCCAGGTATCGCAGGACCTGATGCAGGAGAAAGGCAAGCTCATGCCTCTGTTGAAAAAAAATCCCGGCCCTATGGGAATGGATATGATGCGTTCCGAGATGATGCGCCCCTCCATCGCCGACCGCTACTCGGCCGATGAGATCAAACTGATCATCCGCAAGGCGTTCGACCGTCAGAACCTGCGGAAAGTTCCATTCGAATTTTCAATCACAACCAATTCGCTGATCGGAGAAGATCTGATGTCGGAGCATTTTGCCGCCCTTTACAAGGACACCGTCAACAACGTCACGCAGGCGATTCCGCTTGAATCGCCGGGCGGCAGCCTGTCCGAGGGTATTTCTCCCGAGGAGCTGCTGATTATCCTGGTGCCGCATGCGCGCAGCTTCATTTGGCGCTCCATGTGGTGGTTCATTGCCGGTGCCATCCTGTTCACGCTGATCATCCTGTCGGCCTTCTTCATCACCATAAGGGCCCTGTTGCGGCAAAAGAAATTGAGCGAGATCAAGTCCGATTTCATCAACAATATGACGCATGAGTTCAAAACACCCCTGGCCACGATATCCCTTGCCGTTGATGCGCTGCGCAACGAAAAAGTGATTGCCAACCGGGAGAAGACGGATTATTTCACCGGCATCATCAAGGAAGAGAACAACAGGATGAACAAGCAGGTGGAGACAATCCTGCAGGCCGCTTTGCTCGACAGGCAGGAAGTGCAGCTCAACCGTAAAAATTGTTCTGCGCATGAACTGATCCAAAGCGCCATCAACAAGATGCGCCTGCAACTGCTTGAGAAAAACGGGACCATCGAAGTGCGCCTGGATGCAGTGAACGACCGGCTGATGGCCGATGAGGTCCACTTCACCAATCTGGTGAGCAACCTGCTCGATAATGCCATCAAATATTCCGGTGCTGCACCCAAAATCATACTCAGTACCGAGAGTACAGGCAGCCAGTTCCGGTTGCGGATAGAGGACAACGGCATTGGTATGAGCAAGGAAACACTGGGCCGGATATTTGAAAAATTCTACCGGGCCCATACCGGCAATCTGCACAATGTAAAAGGATTCGGGCTCGGTCTGAGCTATGTCAAAACAATGGTAGACGCCCATGGCGGCAATATCAGGGCGGAAAGCGCTCCCGGCAAAGGCTCAGTGTTCATCCTTGGCTTCCCCTGTAATTCCTGAACAACACCCCCTGTTTGCAATCCTTCTGCTTTTGTATTTTCCCACGATTCCCTCAAATTCTGTATTCCAATCGCCAAAAACCTGTGCTTTCTGCCTTAAACACCTCTTTTATTTCCCCCATCCCCACTTTTGCACATGAATTAACAGTACTGCACAGCTTTTGAACAGCCTGAAACCATGATTTTTGGCTGAAATCCACAAAAAGTATAAGAAAAATAAATGTGGATAAATAATCTTTCCATAATTTGGTGTCGTAAAGTGGGGAATTGTGTTAATTTGTGGAGTTATCGATTGTAAAAAGCCCTTTTTTTATTCATGATCAACTTTTTAGGCAATTACGAGGCTACACTGGACGCCAAGTTGCGCTTTCTCCTGCCCGCAGGCATCAGGAAGCAATTGCCTGAAGAGAGTGGCAACCATTTTATCATCAACCGGGGTACCGAGGGCTGTCTTACCCTGTACACCAAGGAAGTTTGGGACCCGATTTTCCAGCGCTTCAGCAAGCTCAGCGAGTTTGACCTGAAGGCCAAGGCGTTCAAGCGGATTTTCATCAGCGGGGCCACACCGGTGGACCTGGATGCCGCGGGCAGGTTGCTCGTTCCCAAACAACTCGTGGAATATGCCCGTCTGGGGAAGGATATCATTCTGGCTTCCGATTACGACAAGATTGAAATATGGGATGCGGCCAGATACAAGCAGCTTTATACCGACATATCCGCTGAGGATTTCAGCAGGATGGCTGAAGACGTGATGGGTAAACTGCCAAACGAGTAAAGGTTTTGCGATGGATGACGCGCATACAGCAAACGAGGAGTTGGACGCGAACGACGCATATCATATACCAGTTCTTTTACAGGAGACCGTAGGGTTGCTGCAAATCAGGCCCGATGGGATCTATGTTGATTGCACCCTGGGCGGGGGAGGGCACAGCAGGGCGATGCTCGCACAGTTGGGAGAAAAGGGCAGGCTCTTCGTATTTGATCAGGATGCAGCGGCACAGGCCAATGTTCCCGACGATGCGCGGATTGTTTTTGTGCCGCAGAACTTCAGGCATATCCGGCGTTTTCTCCGTTTGCATGAAGTGACCCAGGTCGACGGGATCCTTGCCGATCTGGGTGTTTCCAGCCATCAGCTGGACGCCGCCGAGCGGGGCTTCTCACACCGGTTTGAAGCGGGGCTCGACATGCGGATGGACCGGCGCCAGGCGCTGACGGCGGAAGCGATCATCGGCAGCTGCTCTGCTGCAGAACTGAAGGGCATGTTGGAACGCTACGGCGAAGTGACCAATGCCAAAACCCTGGCTGCACGAATTGTAGAGCGCAGGGCGCAGGCGCCGATCAGAACCATCAGCGATTTCAAAACGGCAGTCGCCGATTGTGTGAAAGGCAATCCCGCCCGCTATTTCTCGCAGGTTTTTCAGGCTTTCCGGATTGCGGTGAATGATGAACTGGGCGCTTTGGAAGAACTGTTGCCGCAGGCGGAAGTATTGTTGCGGCCGGGAGGTCGGCTGGCCATTATCACGTTTCACTCCCTGGAAGACCGTATGGTGAAAAATTTTTTCAGAAAAACTCCGGGCGATGCCGATGTGTTTGATCTCTATGGCGCCGACCGGCCGGCACCCTGGAACATCATCACAAAAAAGCCCGTACTGCCCGGTGAGGAAGAAATCAGGATGAATCCGAGGTCGCGCAGTGCAAAATTGAGGGTGGCCGAAAAAAAATAAAAGCAACACCGGAAACCGGACAGGGCGCAGAGGCACAAAAAAATTTTGTGGAGACATGACGGAGGAAAAAAAGATTAACCCCGCTGAAAGCAGTAACCGGAAAATGGGACTGAAAGGCCTGTTCGGACACAAATGGGTAGTTCGCAACATTCCCTTCTTCCTTTTTTTATCGGGTCTTGCCGTGGTCAATATCTACTTCGGTCACTATTCGGAAAAATTGTCGCGGAAGATCACGACAGCCGAAAGGCATCTGAAGGAGATGGAATACACTTTCAAAACCATCAAGAGCGATGTGACATTCAGGAGCAAATGGAGCGAACTGGTTTTGGCCGTAGCTCCTCTGGGGCTGAAAGAATTGACGGCCCCTCCGGTTTACCTTGAAGACAGTATTCCCTGAGCATAGGGGCAGATGAACATCGGCAGGAAACTGAGTACTTAAAACGACCGAAAAGACGAAATGGAAATCCGGAAGGACATATTGTGGAGGGTTTATCTCTCTTTCATCGGCATCATTCTTCTGGGTGTGGCTGTACTGGGAAGGGCTTTCTATATCCAGTCGGCTGAGGGAAGGTTCTGGAAAGACATGGGTGAGAAGATGCATCTCCGTTATTTTCCGGTGAATGCACCCCGCGGATCCATCTATAGCGAAGACGGCAACATGCTCAGCACCTCCGTCCCGATTTATGATGTGTTTATCGATTTCACCGCCGAAGGCCTTCGGAAAGACAACGGGAAACTGTTCAAAAAATATCTGGATTCGGTGACCTTATGCCTCGCCGGTCTGTTTGCGGATAATCCGCAAAACAAGGCGGTAGTGAAAAAAGCAGCGGCGCAACTGAAGCGTGAATTCCAGCAGGCTTACGATGACGGAGAGGATTATTATCCCTTCAGAAGGCGAATCAGTTTTCAGCAATATATAGCCATGCGCGAATTTCCGCTTTTGAGAAAAGGTCCGAACAGCAGCGGCTTTATTTTTCATCCGCGCGACAAGCGTATCTATCCCTATGGATTGATGGCCAACCGTACGATTGGAATTTCCCGTGACAGTGCGAAATCCAATGTAGGACTCGAACTCAGCTACGACAGTTTTTTACGCGGTACCAGCGGGCAGCAACTCATGCGCCGTATTGCCGGCAGCTATGTACCTGTGGAGGGCGCCGAACTCGATCCGGAAAACGGCAAGGACATCATCACCACACTGGACACCTATATCCAGAATGTGGCTGAAGATGCGCTCCTCAGGAAACTTGAAAGCAACAACTCCCTGCATGGCACCGTGATTGTGATGGAGACTTCCACCGGAAAAATAAAAGCGATTGCCAACCTCGGCCGAACAACCGATTCCGCAGGTGTTGTGGTGGACTCCACATTCGGAGAAATCTATAACTATGCCACCGGCAAAGCAACCGAACCGGGATCCATCTTCAAGCTTGCTACCCTGCTTGCGCTGATTGACGACAAGCATGTCGACAAGAACACGGTCGTGAACCTGGAGGGCGGCAGGAAGAAATTCGCCAACCTTACCATCCGCGATTCGCATAAGCCTGCAAAAAACGAAGTGACGGTCAAAGAGGCTTTTCTGGAAAGCAGCAATGTGGCATTTGCGAAGCTGGCCGACCAGTATTACGGAAACCGGCCCGAGAAATTCACTGACCGCCTGCATCAGCTCAAACTGGATGAGGTTATGGATATCGGCATCAAGGCCGTTTCGGGAAAACCGACCATCAAGAAGCCCACCAACCGAAGCTGGTCCGGAACCACGATTCCCTATATGGCGCACGGCTATGAAGAGCTGGTTACCCCCATGCACATGCTCTGCCTCTACAACGCCATTGCCAACAAAGGCATCATGATGAAGCCTTATCTGGTGAATGCCATTCGGGAACTGGGCATTGATGTGAAGACGTTCACCCCTACAGTGCTCGTTCCCAAAGTGTGCAGCGAAGAAACGCTCGTGCAGCTGCAGGAATGTTTGCGGGCAGTGGTGGACAGTGTGCACGGAACCGGACATGCCGACCTGTTCGATTCCTCCTATGCCATTGCAGGCAAAACCGGAACAGCGGTATCGGCACGCGACAACAAGGGGTATAACAAAGGCAACAAAATCTATCAGTCATCCTTCGTCGGTTATTTTCCGGCCGACAATCCCCGCTATTCCATGGCCGTGGTGATACAGAACAGCAGGGAATCGCGTCAGTATTACGGCGCCAAGGTGGCCGGAACCGTGTTCAAGCAAATCAGCGACAGGATTTACAACCATTATCTCGGAAGGAAATCCAATATATCCGCAGATCCTGCAGACACCCTCCTTTACAGTTCATCCGCCGTTACATCTGATTTCAAGGTGCTGACCGCAACGTTGGGTATCCGTTATGCCGACTCTACAACGGGTGGCGACTGGCGCACAATGAATACGGCAGCGGGACAGTCAACGCTGTTCTCTTCCCCCCTGCAAATCGGGACTGCATTGGTGCCTGACCTTACCGGTCTGGGGCTCAAGGATGCAGTACAAATAGCGGAAAATAAGGGAATGACGGTTAGCGTGAGCGGCAAGGGTAGGGTGGTGAACCAGTCGCTGAAGCCCGGGCTTCAGCTGAACAAGGGACAACAGATAACATTGTTTCTCCATTGACCTTAGAGGAGTTACTATATGAGGCAGGTATCATCGAAGTCAGGGGCAGCCTTTCGAAAGTGGTGGAACAGCTGCAGACGGATTCGCGGAAAGTAAGTGTAGGATGCTGTTTTATCGCTATCAGCGGCACCCGGATAGATGGCCATCAGTTCATTGAAAATGCGATAAGGGCAGGCGCCGATTCGGTGGTTTGCGAACGATTTCCGCCGGAGCTACCCGATACGGTGACTTTTGTGCAAGTAAAGGATTCTGCCACGGCTGCCGGAATCATGAGCCATCATTTTTTCGGAAGGCCTTCGGAGCGCCTCAGGCTGGTAGGGGTTACGGGCACCAACGGGAAAACCACCATCGCCACGCTGCTGTGGAAGCTGTTTACCGAAATGGACTACCGGTGCGGACTTGTAAGCACGGTCCAGTACCATATTGCCGGAGAGCGGATTCCATCCACACACACCACACCCGATGCTATCAGTATCAACCGATTGCTGGCCGATATGCTTGCGGCAGGATGTACCCATGCGTTCATGGAGTGCAGCAGCCATGCCATCCACCAGCAACGGATTGCGGGGTTGCGTTTTTGCGGCGCGGTATTCAGCAACATTACGCACGACCATCTGGATTACCACAAGACCTTCGATGAATACATCCGGGTCAAGAAATCGTGGTTCGATGGGTTGCCGGCAAATGCTTTTGCGATCAGCAATGCCGATGACAAAAGGGGCCGGGTGATGCTGCAGAACACAGCGGCACGCAAATATTGCTACAGCCTGAAGTCTATGGCCGAATTCAGGGGTAAGATCCTGGAAAACACCATCAGCGGCTTGCATATGGTGATTGACGGACAGGAGGTTTTCTTCCGGCTTATCGGCGAGTTCAACGCATCCAATATCATGGCGGTTTATGCAGCAGCCATCTGTCTTGGTGCCGAGAAGCAGCCAGTGTTGCAGTTATTGAGCGGCCTGACCGGTGCCGAAGGACGTTTTGATACGCTGATCAGTGGAAAAGAACAGATCATGGGTATAGTCGATTACGCCCATACGCCCGATGCGCTGCTCAACGTGCTGGCTACCATCCGGAAACTGCGGAAGGATGATACGAAAGTGATTACCGTGGTCGGTTGCGGCGGTGACAGGGATAAGACAAAGCGGCCCCTGATGGCTGAAGTTGCCTGCGCCTACAGCGACCGCGTGATTCTCACTTCCGACAATCCCCGGACCGAGGATCCGCTGGTAATACTGAAAGATATGGAAGCTGGAGTCGACACCCTTTCGCGGAAAAAATACCTGATGATTCCCGACAGGAGGGAGGCTATCAAAGTGGCGGTGAGCCTCGCGGAGAAGGAAGATATCCTGCTGCTGGCGGGCAAGGGCCACGAGAAATATCAGGAAATCAACGGGGTCCGGCATGTTTTCGACGACCATGAAGTGCTGAAGGAAATGCTGGCCTTGTTGGATAAGTGAACAGAAGATTGAATCAAGCAACGGCAGACAAAGACCATCATCTGGCTGTATAGATTTTTAGTAAAACCGTTTTCAGAATACCCAACAATGCTCTATCATTTTTTTGACTGGATCACCCGACACTGGCAGGTTTCCCGATTTCCGGGCAGCGGGTTGTTCCAGTTCATCACGTTCCGGGTGATGCTTGCCGTGATACTGAGCCTTTTGATCACCACGGTATACGGAAAGCGTCTGATCGAGTTCCT
>JBIIDU010000331.1:0-11680 GCA_044238165.1 Ferruginibacter sp.
ACCCCTTACCATTAACACCCCTACTCGGTAATACGCACAAATCGATACCCCCCCTTTGTGGCTCCCCATACCTGCTTGTCCTCCTTGTCCCACCCGCGGTCCCAGCTAATCAGCCGGTCCGCATAAATGACCACTTCGCTAGTGGCATAAGTGGCGCCACGCAAAGAGCTCAGGCATTCCTTACCCGGGGTGGAACCTGAAAAATTACCCGCCTCGTCCTTCCTCAGATAAATGGCACAGCCCTGCCGGTCAATCAACGAGTCGATGGTGATGCCCGACAGCAGTCCCTTATTCTTCCATGCACCTGCAAACCGCAGGGGTTGTGGCAGCTCATACACTTTGCTTACCAGCGTGTATTTGTCCTGACGGGTGAGGTGGTAGATGCGTTGCCGGTAGGGCTTTTCAAGCATGCGGGCCATGGCCTGCTCCACATAAAGCCAGTAGCCGTCCTTGCTTTCGGGCCAGATGGGCTCCATATGCAGGGCGATGTCGTAATAGGCACTGTCCTCCTGCGACTGCTCCCTGCTGCTGTATAGCCCGGTCATCCGCGCCTGCAAGATCCGCAGGTCGTCCTTGGCCAATTTTACCTGCGCACGGGCAGCAAATGAAACGAAAAAGGCAAGCAGGAGCAGTCGGAAGGTTTTCATTGTGCAATTTTTAATCAGGCTGGGGAGATCACCTGCATTCCCGGAATAATCATCCGGTGCAATATGTAAATTTTGTTGTTGAACTTCGTGTGAAAAATAGTTTTTAATGAATACGCAGCCGCCATCACCCAAACGCGCAAATAGTCTTTTTCACTTCTACGTTAACAAAAGCACACGTGTAATCGGACTGGCCGCCCTACTCCTCGTTTCCCTGCAAGTTAACGCACAGGTTTCTCCCTTCCGTTACCGCATCCAAAAAAAAGTGGTTGCCCGAAATGGTGTAGTGGTGTCGGCCCACGCCCTGGCCAGCAAGGCCGGAACCGATATGTTGCGCAAGGGCGGCAATGCTGTAGATGCGGCCATTGCCACACAGTGGGCGCTGGCGGTAGTATATCCCGGTGCTGGCAATATCGGCGGAGGCGGCTTCATGGTTGCCGTGTTCCGCGATGGCAGAAAAATTGCGCTCGATTATCGCGAAACGGCGCCTGTCAAAGCAGGCAGGGACATGTATATCGACAGCAACGGAAAGGCACAACCACAGCTGGCTCAGGACGGTCATCTGGCCGCGGGCGTACCCGGCACCGTAGCCGGATTATTTGCCTCCCTCCCCTATGCCCGCTTGCCGATGCGCGTGCTGATGGTACCCGCGATTGAACTGGCTGAAAAAGGATTTGTGTTGACGAAAGAACAGGCCGATGATTTCAATGAATATACCGATGATTTTCGGCGGTTCAACAGTGCCCCCGTAGCCTTTGTAAGGCCGGGAGGATGGAAAGCAGGCGATACCCTGGTTCAGCCCGAGCTGGCAGCCACGATGAAAAGAATCAGCCAACTGGGAGCCGAAGGATTCTATAAAGGCGAAACAGCCAGGCTGATTGCAGCCGAAATGAACAGGTGCGGCGGCCTCATCGATCCTGAGGATCTGGCCCGATACAAGGCAGTGAACAGGAAACCGGTCCGGTTCTTCTACCGCGGCCATGAAATTGTTTCAATGCCCCTTCCCAGCAGCGGCGGCATTTTGCTGCAGCAGATGCTGGGCATGATTGAAGACCATCCAATCCACGGATATCCCTTTCATTCTTCGCAGCAGGTACAACTTATGGTCGAGGCAGAACGGAGAGCCTTTGCCGACCGGGCGGCTTTTCTGGGCGATGCCGATTTCGTCCCTGTGCCGGTCAGGGGGCTCGGTTCAAAAAAATACCTGCGCGAACGGATGAGGGATTTTGTACCTGGAACAGCGGGCAACAGCAGGCAAACAGGAGCGGGTATTCCGCCCGAAAGCGAGGAAACCACGCATCTCAGTGTTGTCGACAGGTGGGGCAATGCCGTGGCCGTAACGACCACACTCAACGGGCATTTCGGCAGCCGGGTGGTGGTGGCAGGGGCAGGCTTCATCCTCAACAACGAGATGGACGATTTCAGCATACAACCGGGCTTGCCGAACATGTACGGAGCCATCGGCAACGATAAAAACGCCATTGCACCGGGCAAACGGATGCTCAGCAGCATGACACCGACCCTTGTGCTGAGAAGCGGAAAACCCTTTCTCTGTTTAGGAACCCCGGGGGGAACCACCATCCCCACATCGGTATTCCAGACCCTGGTGAACATCATCGACTATAAGCTGAGTCCGGAAGAAGCGGTAAACCGCCCCAAATTCCACCACCAATGGCTGCCCGACGTCTTGTTTGTGGAGGAAGAGTTTGAAGCAGCCACCATCCTGCAGCTGGAAGAAATGGGCTATTCTGTGCGCAGGCGCGGACCAATCGGCCGGACAGAATTGATTCAAATAAGCGGCAAAAACCGGATCGGCATTGCAGACAAGCGCGGTGAAGATGATGCGGAAGGCTACTAGAGGGGTGTGTTAAGTGATGAATTGTAAATGGTGAATGGAAAACGAGTATAGAGAAGGAAAAAAAAGTTCAAATAACATATTGAGTTTGTCTGGCGCAGGTCTCCCGACCTGTGCCGCGGTGTTAATTTTCTTTCTCGCAAAGACGCAAAATCAAGTTGAGAAAGACGCAAAGAGTTGCTCTTCGGTCAACAGTCACTTCGTGTGCAATGATTCATGGAGCTGGAATCAAAATCCTATAATCCTAAAATCCTCTGAATCCTGATTCAGACAGGAAAGGTTTGAAAGGTTTCAGAGGTTTGAAAAGTTTGAGAAGTTTGCGCCAACCGTGCAGCCGTCATAGTCTTAATTCAATTTTTCAGGCGCAGGTCTCCCGACCTGTGCCGCGGTGTTAATTTTCTTTCTCGCAAAGACGCAAAATCAAGTTGAGAAAGACGCAAAGAGTTGCCCTTCGGTCAACAGGCATTTCGTGTGGAATGATTCATGGAGCTGGAATCAAAATCCTATAATCCTAAAATCCTCTGAATCCTGATTCAGACAGGAAAAGGTTTGAAAGATTTAAAAAGTTTGGGCCAACCGCCCCGGCAATCATTGTATTCAAACGACTACGTTGGTTTGTGAGCCGCTAACCAGGGCGGAGGCATTCACATAAGCACACAAAAATGAGCACCCCATTTAGAGGTGCTCATTTTTTTACAATCAACTTTAATTAAGCTGTTGCTTTCTTGCGGCTATAGAGCTTGAAAACAATCATCCCGGCAAATAAGAGGCCCATTGCAAGGAAAATCATGTTGGTGGTTGTGTCGCCCAAAGGTACATCTAACGGTTCACCACCACCTCCATCGGCAGGAGCCGGAGGATCCTGGGCAATGGCGAGAACGGGAGCGAATGTTACGATGGCCAGCGCAAGAACTTTGTTCAGTTCATTCTTGATTGTCATAGCTGATTGATTTTAAAATTGTTGTTTTATTTTTTATTTGTTGGTGTTGATGAACAAGGTCATCACTTCCCTGGACCTATCCGGAGCGATGATTTCGAACTGGTAGGCACCTCTTGCCACCGTTACCGGCAGGTTGATCAACTGGGTGCTGTTACCGCCCGGATGAACCGCAGGGGCCGTAAAGATAACCTTTCCGTCATTTGCAACCAAATTCACGTTGTAACGGCCTTCAGGCTTGTTCTTGAACTGGAGGTTCACGATACCGCCCTCCACCGGATTCGGCGACACGGTGATGGCAGGCTTCACGTTGCTGCGGGTGACCTTAACAATGCTGCTGTAACGGACCTCACCAGCAACGCCCACGCTCTTCACCCGATAGAAACGGGTGGTGCCGAGCACGGTCGGATCAATCCAGTTGTAAGCGATGTCACGCACGCTGCCGTTGCCGGTGGCGGCCACATTGCCTGCGGTGGCGAACGCCCTTCCGTCGGCTGAGCTTTCCACCTCATAGCGGCGGATATTCCTTTCAGCAGCCACTTTCCAGTCGACCTGAACATTGCCGGATGCCAGCATGTTGGCACCAACGCTGATGAAGGTGACGGGCAGCGGACCCGATCCGGCCTGTGCAAACACGATACGGAAGCGGTTTTCAGCAGAAGATCCAGACGTGGCGTCCACAGTGAAGCTGTGGTTGAGCACTCCGCTCAGATCGATCGGTGTGCTGGTGCCCAGATGGGTATCTTCCAGCTTGGCGCTGAGACCGGCGAGAGACAGGTTCCGTGGTGTGAACTCCAGTTTGTACTCCTGCTGTTGCAGGTTCCACAGACGGAAGAAGATGGTGTCGCTCGAAGCCAGCGGCTGGCGACCTTCTACCGCAAGGGTAACTTCCCCTTTGCGGATACCGAAGTTCTCGGAGAAGTTGCTCATCTTGATGGCATCGTCTCCATCAACACCGTTGGAGTAGTTCGGGCTGAACACCACGGTATTACCGTCCAGCAGATCGACACCTGAAGCATCATACAGGCGGCTGTCCATCTTCACCAGCTCGGTGAGCGGTGTGGCGGGACGGAAGCCCAGGTTGTTGATGTTCAGGCCACCCACTTTGGCTGCCTCGGTGAACGTGATGGTTGCCGGGCTGGCGGTTGTGGTACGCTGTACGAAGAAGCCCTGACCCGACTGGATAGTCGTGTTCTGATAATCGTTCGGGAAGCTTCCGCCGCAAGGGGTACATCCATAGCTGTTGGTGGCGCTGAAGTACTGGTAGCCGCCGAGTGAGTTTCCGGAGCGGCGCTTCGGATCCCACAAGTGGAAGGCGCTGTTGATATTGCTACTGTTTGACAACAGTGTGGTGAAATTAACCGGCGAAGGATAAATGTTTCCAGCCACCGAGAAGTTGGTTGCAGTGGCAGGGAGTGTCACCGTGCGGTTACCCTGGTAGATGTTACCCGTGGTGCGCAGCGTCACATCCTTGCTGTTGTCGTTCACCACGGTGGTGGATACAACGGTACGGTTACCGCGTACAAAGAGGAAGTAGGCACCGGTGGTATCCAGCTTGGTATTGTTGGTATTGTCCACATTGATCCAGCTGGTTCCGGAATACTTCTGCAGAGTGCCGCTCCTGTAAGAGTCAAAGCCCTGGGCCTGTGCAGCTGCAAGTGTAGTTTGACTACCGCCTACAATCAAGCCATATCCGTTGGTAATTACACCATTCTCCTGCCATGCCTGACGGATGGTTTGTCCGCCTGCACCTACCGTATAGGTCGGCACCGAGAGCAGACGCCAGGCCTTCACATGACGCAGAGAAGGGCTGAGCGAAGCGTCATACACGGGTATGAAGCGCTCGATGGTAACATTGCTGGCACCGCTGAGCGTACCCAGAATTTTGCCGATAAGGGCAGTTCCGGTACTGTTCGACTTCAGGGTCACCGATGCACCATTCAGGTTGATGGTACCGCCGGATGCTACAGACATCTCACGGGTCGGGTTGATAATCATGGTGGCCGAAGGACTCACATTCATCGTACCGGTGATGTTGATGTTGGTGTTGAGTGTAACTACGGCGCCGGCAGCAATCTCAACGTTATCGGTCGAGAGGGGCACACGATCGCAAGACCAGTTACCGACATTGGTCCAGTTGCCGGTACCGTTGAAGGTATTGATGTTGTTCACCGTCACAGTCACTGCTGTTGAGGTCACCGGTGGTGTGCAAGTTCCACTGATCACCACATCATAGGTACCGGCTTCAGATGAGCTCGGATTGGTGAAGTTGAGTTGAGCCGTACCCTGTCCGCTGTAAACGGCGTTGTTGGTGATGGCCACGCCGTTTTTCCTCCAGCTATAGCTGATACCGGTGCCGGTAGCCACAACAGAGAGCGAATCGGATGCGCCAAGACAAAGTGCTTTTGAAGCCGGCGGCTGTGTAGTGATGGCCGGCAGGCTGTTGACAGTGACTGCTACAGCATCGGAAGTATCGCTAGGCGTACAGAAGCCGCCAACAACCACATCATAGCTGCCCGCATCGGCTACCGATGGGCTTGCGATGGTAAGCGTGTTGGTACCCTGACCACTGAATACCGATCCGTTGGTCACGGCCACACCGTCTTTACGCCAGCTGTAGGTCAGATCGTCGCCGGTGGCGTCCACGGAGAGCTGTTGGCTGCCGCTGCCGGCACAGAAGGCCGAAGGAGCAATAGGCTGGGTGGTGATCGACGGAGCCGATTTGACAGTCACGGTCATTGTATTTGTTGAAGTACAACCGGTAGCCGTTGAAGTGGCGGTGGCGGTGTACAACTGGGTGCTTGTCGGATTGGCGGTAACAGGGCTACCGGTTGTGGCACTCAATCCGGTTGAAGGAGACCATGCAATGTTTGCCGGCACCGAAGTGGTAAAGCCGAAAGACATATTGACACGGCTGGTGCTGGTGGTACCCGAAGCGGATTCGCAAGTTGTACCACCCGAATTGTCAACCCGGTTATAAACGGCATATCCGGTAACGGTTGTAGCGGTTACATTGGCGGTGTTTCCGCTCGAACCACCTCCGTCGTTGTTATCGAAGCAGAATTCAACCACCAGATTCGAAGTACCATCCCAAGTGAATGGACTGGTTAGCGTATGACTTACGGTGAATGGAGCCGTGCCGCTGAGGGTATAATTCTCTGGTCCGTATACCGTGGTGGTTCCGGTTTCGAAGGTGGTGCCGAGCGTTGCCGCTGTGGTATTCTTCATCGAAATTTTGAAGTCGTTGAATGTATAAGGGCTGGTGAACGAAGACACCGGCAGCTGGATGCTGCTGATGGCCGAGTTAGCGGACATACCCATTGTGGTCAGTTCTGCAGCTGTGTACATTAATTGGACTTTTTGGCTACCATAGAATCCAATATACGGAGAGGTGGTCGTGTTTGATACAGTACCTGTTCCAATAGTTCCGCTACCCGAACCCGTAGCAACACTGCTAGCCGTGATGGAGGTGCCGGATCCACCGAGGCAGATGGACACATCACCCGATACAGTCGGTGCCGGAGGTCTGTTGGCCGTACCGATTATGGTGGCGGCGGAAGTGGTGGTACAGGTAGTGGTGGTGTTGGTCACATCCAGGGTGTAACTACCGGTTACTCCGGCTGGGTTGATGGTGGCATTGGTTTCGCCACTGATGGCAACACCGTTGAGCTTCCACTGATAAACCGGAGCAGGGCTCACCAGGTCGGTCACCGCATTGAGCGTGATGGCCTGTGGCGAGGGGCTGCAGTAGAAGGTACCGCCGTCGGCTGTGATGGCCGATGTGGGGGCCGATGCGATGGTGATGGTGATCACATTCGAATAATCGGTGGCAGTACCTGCCGAGCAGGTCACTTTGAGTCTGTAGTAGGTAGTTGCAGTAACAGCAGGACTGATGGTATAAGTGGACGGGTTGGTAGCTCCTGAAATATTGGTCACGGTACCCTCATCAAAAGTGGATGTGGTCGATGACTGCCATTGATAGCTTCCGCCCAAAGCACTCGAGTAACCACTTGCGGTAATGGCGGTTCCCGGAGCCGAGCTACCGCAGAACGTTGTTACAGCAGGTGCAACGGCTGTTCCGCCGATGGCTCCCGCACAGGGTACCAGTTCGTCGGCACCGATGGCGGAGGGGTTGCCACGGCTTTCTCCATCGTAGTCAACCGTAACCGCTGCGATACTCTGGCCCTGACTGACAAGGCTGCTGGTATTGACCGCCGCAGTCGCATCCAAATGGAGGTCGGTGTCAGAGAAGAATACAGGAACTACCGATTTCGACTGGGCGTCCTGTGTAGTGCGGGTCTGCCAGTTGGCAAGCGCAGCTGCTCCTGCCGATCCGGTATAGCCCACACGGAAAGTGGTGGTTCCACCATTGCCCGAACCGCCGTAGTTGTTGTAGTTGCTGGTTCCGAAGCTGATGCTGGTGGAACCCAGGTACACGGCATAGGCAAACGATCCGTTCACAGCAAAACGCTGGCGGTTTACGAAGATATTGTTCCGCACATCCAGGCCGGTCACGGAACTGGAGGTCACCAAGAGCGCGGCCGAGAAGCCGGCAGTGGTTCCGCCTGTAACCGTGTCGTAAATATTGACGGTGTTGTAGTACAGCTTCAGGTTGGTGCCACCGGTAATGCGTATACCGAAGGCGTTGAAGGTAGTGCTTGTACTGCTGTAGTTCAGCGTCTTGATGTCGGAAATGAAGTTGTTGGATACCGTTACATTGGTGGTGGTGGTAGTCGATGAGAAGTTGATACCGAATGCACCATAGCCGGAAGTATTGGTATTGTGGATACCCGTGATGTTGTTGCGGGTAATCGTTCCACCGATCACACCGGCACCTAAATCGATACCCGTTGGAGATGAAGCCAGCGTGGACGTCTTCATATTGGTGATGGTGTTGCCCGAAACCAGCGCGCTGTTGGAGTAGCTGAGTTCGATGCCCCTGAACCGTACCGACATGCTGTCGATGGCACTACCCACCGTGTTGTTGGTGATCTGTATGCCGTCGGAAGCCAGTGCGGTTGTAGACGAAGAAAGTACGCTGATACCGGTGTATACTTTACCAATGTTGTTGTTGGTAATAACCAGGTTATTGTTGTCGCTGGCGGCGGTACCTATGGCTCCTGTGGCAGCCGATACGATACCGTAGATGCCCGAAGTTGAGGTCGCTGCACCCCCGCGGATATTCAGGTTGCGGATGGTATTGTCATTGGCTCCGTTTCCGGCTGTACCCAGGCTCGCAATCCACACCACGGCCGAAGACAAGGTGTTAGGGTTGGAGAGGGTAAGGTCGCGGCTGGTGGTACCGTTGTTCGAACCGTCAAGGATCACATAATCGGCACCATTCAGTTTGAACACCGCGCTGCTGGTAGCTCCCGCCGTAATAGAGGTGGTAACACCGGTATTGGGCTTGATGGTGAGCGTGTTGGTAGCACTGGCTCCGGTGAACTGGTTGATGGTGATCGGGAAGGTTTCAGTGGCGCTGGTATAATCGCTTTGCAGTACGAGGTTAACCGGACCACCCACGCCCACTTCATTCACTACAGCCATAGCTGCGGTGAGGGTGGTAAAGTTCGGTGCGGTTTCACTCGGCCCGATGGTATAAGTGCCATTCAACTGGGTCTTGATGGTACGCTTTCCGGCAACTTCGTTGCTGGGCGGCGTGAGCGGAATGGTGGGCTGTATGAACTGAGAGAAGTCGGTATACGTGAAGCTCTCGCAAGTGGCATCGAGAGAATCGTTCACTGTTGCGGAAGAGGGCACATCATACACCAGCCAGAAGTAGTTGTTGCCCGGTGCGAGGGTCACATCACCGGTGAAGGTGAAGTTCGATCCCATCGACGAACCTAGCACACCCGAACCCACCTGTGTGGTGGTACCGAATGTGGTACTGTTGCCAGTGTAGTAGAGGCGGGCCTCGGTCACATTGGTGGCAATACTTCCAGTGCTTCCATTGGCGGTGAAGGTCATGTCGTTCACCACCAAAGCCGGGAAGTTGTTGGCGGTAACCACATTGACACGCAGCATCTGCACGTTGTTGTTTCCGGTATAGGCGAAGCTTGTTGAAGGATGCGTCAACGATATCGACGAGTAGGACATCGGTGTCTGTTTGGTACCGATGGCGAAGAAGCCCAGGGCGATCCTGTTGTCGGAGCTGATTTGGGTAGTGGAGATGTTTGTTACCCCCACATTGGTATATACACCGTCAAATCCGCTGTTGGTTCCATCGCTCTTTGCCAGGGCGAAGTTACCTACGTCTATTCCGGTGCTGTTCACCCGTACGCGTGCGCTGTCGAATCCGGCACTGCCCGAAGACTGCCAGTAGCCGTTTTCAAGCGAGAGCAGGCTGACGTCGGGCGATCCGCCGCTGGCTGCCGTAAAGTATTCGGCGCTAACGGTAGCAGCCGCATTGGTTACAGGATTGACGAGGTCGAATCCGGCAAAGGAAGTTTTACCGATGGGCAAACGATAGGTGGTTGCTCCTGCACCGGCTGCAATGGTGGGCAGGCTGATGGTGAGCGGTCCGGATACCCATCCGCCGTCGGCAGTTACTGTTGCCGAAGCAAGTGCCGTGGTAGGCGCGGCGGTAACGCGGAAGGTAGTGGCGGTAAGTACACTGTCCACCTTGGTTCCGGCTGCAAAAGCACCGGTTCCGGCCGATACCGACACATTCATGCCGGCACGCAGACCCGTGGTGCTGGTTACAGTTACTACAGCACCGCTGCTGGTAGCACCAGTGGCTGATGTATAAGAACCCCTGGCGATGCTGGTGGTGGTGGTTCCGGTCACGGTCAGCTGGTTGGAACCATCGGTTACCAGGTTGCCGGCGTTCAGGTTCACGGTAGTGGCGCTGAGGTTGCCTCCGGCAAGGGTGAGGTCTTTGCTGTTATTGTGTGTTAGGGTGTTGATGGTACGCGATGCAGGCACTTCAAAGGAAGTGGTCATGGCATCGAGCGAATTCGCATAAATCAGCGTCAAACCTCCGGTACCCACATTGAATACGGGCGCCTGGTCGAAGGTACCTGCATTCAGGGTATCGTTAGAGCCACGCTGGATGGTGGCAGATCCCGAACCGCCCTGTCCCAACGTAATCTTGTTCGCATTGGTGAAGGCGCCGTGGAAGGCGTTGATGCGGTTCACGAAAAGCTGGTTGGTGGTACCCGCGTCGATGGTCAAACCGATCGGAGAGTTCAGCGTGATGCCGGGATAAGCAGCCGTGCTGGTGCCAAAGGTACCGGCACCCGAGTACCCATGGGCGCTCGAACCGGTGTAGGGCGAAGCATTGGCCGAGGTTACGCGGTTAAACTGGATTCTGTTGCTGGTGGATCCGGAACCTCCCAGGGCAATGGTTCCATTGTTGGTGAGGCTTCCGGGTGTGCCGGAATTGCCACGGATGATGATATCCTGACCGCCTGAGTGGTTATGGCTTAAGGTAGAACCCGTATTGATGGTGATGTCACCGTAAACATTCAGGTTGCCTCCTGTGGCGCTGGCAACCGAAAGCGTCACCGCACGCGTGGGAACACCCACCACGATGTTAGGAGTGGGTATCTGGCCGGAAGCCGTACCCGCACTCAGCACAAAGGTGCTGGAAGCAGCCGTGCTGGCATTGCCGAACTGGATGCTGCCGCCCGAGATATTGAGCGTTCCCTGACCCTGATAGTAGTCGATCGGGGTACCGGCTATGCTGGCGGTTTGCATCACAATGGAGCCACCGCTCATGTTGAACACGTTGGCCACATTGCCGGAGGTGAATCCGAATGAGGGCGTGGAGCTCGATGAATTGCCTACTGTGGATACGGTTACCGTACCGCCGCTTTGCGTATAGCTGACGGTGCTGGTAGAAGTAAGGCGGCCGGTGACGTTCATGCTGCCGCCTTCAATGTTGAAGATGGCTCCGGTACCGGCTCCCATGGAGTTGCCCGATGCCGTTCCCACATTGTAGGTACCTGCGGAAATGCGCAGCTGGCCGTTGTTGGTGGGCGATCCGGTTTGACCCGTCACCGTGGTTGAAGCATTGTTCAGCCAGAAGCCGGTGGTGGAGCCGATGGTGTAACCCGTAGTTCCGAAGAAGGTATTGCTGCCCATGTTGGCGCTCACTTTGAACAGGCCGTTGGTGAGCGTGAGGAAGCCGGCGGCTGCAGTGATGCTGCCCGATCCGGTGATTTCCACCGAGCGGGCGGTACTTGTGCCCTTGTCGATGGTCATGGTGCGGATATCGGTAGTGCCGTTGGCGGCGAAGGTCAC
>JBIIDU010000333.1:0-3251 GCA_044238165.1 Ferruginibacter sp.
TTCTCTACAACGCAGACCCCGACGTTCTCAGTCCGCGACAATTTGACGTGCTGTCACGGATCGGTGAAGGCGAATCATTCGATGACATTGCTGCCGACTACTGCGTGTCCATGCGTACCGTTCGCGGTTGGCGTCGCGAGGCGATTGATGCGCTGCGCCGTGCCTCTCGTCAGGTGCCAAAGAACCGCACGGGGCGAACGTATACCGACGTTCCCTTGAGGCCGTCAACATATGCCTGACCGCCATTGGCAAAGTTTTGGTACCACGCACGATTCTGGTCAAATTCGCTCGAGCTCCAATAGCTGGCATTCACAAATCCGGAGCGCAAGGTGCCTCCAGTACATGTACCTTCAGACTCCGAAAGACGGCGAGCATAGAGACACACATAGTTAAGTTCTGCTTTCGATGGAATGAACCAGTCGGTCTTGCCACCGACTCCGCCATTGGAGTTCTTGTAATTGACCCAGTACGCCGCACCATTGGACGTACATAGGGTGCGCATTGCGCTCGTATTAGACCTACCTGAGCCAACACCAGTCCCCGATGCGCCGGCCAACGTGTTTGTCTGCGGGTAGCACCAGCGAAATGCCGCCTCCGTCGATGCATACCAATTCTGTGGTGCCACCTCCATATAGGTGGTGGAGCCACTTCCAGCCGTAAACACCACGGTTCCCCCACCAGGCCCAACATCGCCAACCACACAAGAACCACCACTGGCACACGTGATTTCAGCAATCGTTGTCGGCGTCGTCGACGAGGAGGTCGTTGTCGTTGAGGAATCGGGTCCGTCAGAGGTCCCCGTGAAATCAGCGCCCGTTAATGTCGCACCGGTAAAGTCAGCGCCAGTCAATACCGCCCCTGTGAAATTGGCATAACTCAGATCAGCGTTGCGAAAGTCAGCATTCGCCAGATTTGCGCCGGAAAAACTTGCACCTGATGCATTAGACCCGGAAAATCTCGCACCTGCCAACTCCGCGCCCTGAAACCCGACGGCGCCAGAAAGAGTCATGTTGCTCATGTCGATGCCGGTCATCGTGGCGAGAGAAAACATCGCACCGTTCGTCACCACACCGGAATTGAAGAGAACTCCGACGAGTGAAGCACCGGTGAAGTCAGCACCAGAGATGTCCGACTGCCTTAAGTCTGACCCATCGAGGGTCACATAGGACATGTCCGTGCTCGACAATCGTGCCCCGTAAAAGTCAAGATTTTGAAGGTTGATCGCGTGAAAGTCGACACCGGATAAATTTGTGTAGCGGAAAACAGTATTCGACACCATCACGACCGCATCCCAGATCGACGCATGCAGATCTGCACTTGTGAAGTTGGCATTCGACAAGTTGGCTCCATTCAGTTCCGCCCCGCCCAGGTCGGCGAACGAAAAATCAATGCCTGAAAGGTCCTGGTACCGCAAATCAAACGTCACCATCAATGCGTACTGGCAATCAAGGCTGAGGCCACACGAAGGCCACTCCACTGCTGAAGTTGTAGATGTTCCCTCGGTTGTCGTCGTGGTTGCAGCCACGGTTGTAGTCGTTGTTGAAGTTGTAGTGGGTGACAATGTGGTTGATGAACTCATCGTCACCACGGTGCTCGTTGTCGACACAGGAACCGTAGATCCGACTGTCTCCTGAGGAACCGAAGAAGTTGTAATACCTGTCGAGGGAATGCCACTCAGAACCGGGATCTGTGTTGTCATGTTTTCGCGCACAACAAGCCACTTCACCGTGAGGTTCTGACTCAAGCACTTACCCGTGAGTGGTCGTTTCAACACTCTCGTTGCTAAGTCCACACATGCTGTAGCGCTGCGTCCTCGAGTAAGGCGATCAATTTTCCTTGCACCTCTCGCGCATGCGCCGCTGTCAGCAAGTTTCAAGATTCGCGTGCGCATGTCAACACACATCTGCGGTGGACTGTCAAGGGTGGACCACTTCACCGTAAACTCACCTCGCTGCACGCATCGACCGTCAGGCGCCCATCTCAACACCATCGTGCTCGCCTGCACACACACTGCAACACGTTTCGTTGTCGTATTCGCACTAGGGCCACGTGCAATGACTTCATTGGGAGAATCGACAACTACAAGGGCGGTGACCAGCAGCAATACCGCAATCAGGCTGATTAACCAGGAAGTCTTACGCACTAATTAGATTCTAAGTCCAATTAATACAGATGTGTCAGTCCCCTCGTGAAACTCCGAAAAATCGCGCCAATAACTCGGCCACGACGCCACTCCAGTGAGCCGCCACCTCCTCATCGTCATAGATATCAACAAGAATTCCCCCGAGGTAGACGCCTTGTACCGCAAGAGCGAGGGCTCGAAGGTTCACTTGCGGAACGTTCACGATCCCACGTCGTCGCAGAATCTCGTACGTCTCCACCCACACACTACTTACTTCATGCAAATGATCGTGAAGGACCTTCCGCAACTCCTTATCTGAATTCGACACTGCAATGTTTGCGATGCGTCGGGCACGCTGCTTCACGCGTTGTGGAGTCATCGCGTCTTTCAACCACTGTTCAATCAGGAACCCGAGTTGATCGGAGTTCTCCACCTTCTCAGCCAAATTGCGCAGAAGATGCGCGCCATCAGAGACGTCTTCTACAACAGCCCTTGCTTCCGCATGAGAAATTACTCCCGCCCGATTACCAAAAAGGTGATAAATCGAACTCCTCGACACCTTTGACGCAGCAATCACTCGATCAAGACTGAAATTCACTGCACCATGTTGATCGAGCTCAGCTCGCGCTGCCTTAATTACTCGAATCGCGGTTTCTTTACCGTCTATTCGAACCCCTGGAAGCGCCTCACTTGACACGCGATCAGTGTATGTGGAGCACACTAACTAGCGAGTTGCGTGAACGAATGCAGTGTGTTGTGTGAGCTTTGTCGTGCGGAGACGCAACGAATTTGTCACTACAAAGACGCTCGAAAATGCCATCGCCAATCCCGCCCACATTGGGTTCAAAAGACCAAGAGCAGCAATTGGAATTGCTGCAGTGTTATAGGCAAAAGCCCAGAACACATTGGCCGAAATCGTTCGCAGGGTTGCACGCGACAACAAGATTGCGTCCGATACGAGACGTAAATCTCCACTCACAATCGTGAGGTCACTTGCGTTTATTGCCACATCCGTGCCTGTTCCCATTGCAATACCGACGTCGGCTTGGGCGAGCGCTGCTGCATCATTCACTCCATCACCCACCATGGCGACCGCATAGCCGCGCTCTTGTAAATCAGCCACCACGCG
>JBIIDU010000281.1:0-3238 GCA_044238165.1 Ferruginibacter sp.
GCATAGAAAAGCCCCGGAGAACCGGGGCCGATCAGGGTACGCCACTATCCCTAAAACCCAAATCATATCGCAGATGCGTCAGCGCATCATTTCCAGCAATGATTCCCTGTTTTTATTGAAGGTAAGTGCTTCCGTAAGGGTATAGAACCGGTTTCTGTCCGTTACGCGAGGATAAGCCATGCGCGCCAGCTCCAGCCGGTTGTCGTCAAAGTGAAATACCTGCATCAATTGCCCAATCTGTGCCGTTGTGAACCAGCCGTTGCTCAATACACTTCCGGCCAGTTGCAGCCTGGTATCTTCAAAAGCCTCCCGGCGCAGGGTTTGCAACAGTTGCCTGAAGTCCGCATCCTGCATGGCAACGGGCAGGGTCGTATTGCACAATCCTAAGTCGGGCAACTGCATTTCCTCGTCTGGAAAAAGGCCGTAGCCGTCGGGCTGCTGGTCGAGATAAACCTTTCCGAAACGGTTCACCAGCAAATCGAGCTGGTGCCGGGGCCGTACCAAAACATTTTCGGAATACAACAGTCGCGATGATGAACCCGTCTGGTTCCGGAATCCCGTTTGCCGGCCATACACTTCAATGCGGCGGAAGCCGGGAGCAATGCCGGTCATCAGGGTGCCGTTGCCTGAAATGGGGAAACGGTTTCCGTCAATGATTATCTGTACGCTCCGGCTGTATGCGGAGCTTACTGTGAGCATCGATTCGCCGGGCAGGCCAAAAGCAAGGCGGCTGAACAGGAATAGCGTGGAGAGTAGCATTGTGTGTTTCATAACTTGTCCTCCTTTACCCTATGGATTCAAAACCTATGCCGTTTGCATACCACCCCCTGATAAAAAAAAGTTAAAGCCTCCGGAAAGGGTTATGCAAAAGGAGGGGGTTCGTCATCTTCTTTCATGATGCGGGTAAATACATTTGCCTGCCCAACTTATAGTATCTTTTCACTTTAAATCCATGGTATGTTTCACAAAAAAATGGGGCTGCTGCTGCTTTGCACCTGCATCCTGCACGCAATTGGTATGTCGCAACAAAAAAACTACAACGAACTGTGGAAGAAAGTGGAAAGCCTCCGGGAGAAGGGGCAAACGGGTACTGCATACAATCAGGTGCTGGCCCTCAACCGGCTGGCACAAAAGGAGAACCGCGACGATGAGCAGATCCGCTGCGCCATCTACCTCATGCATTTCCGGGAACAGCGGGAGGAAGACAGTGAAGAGAAAAACATCGCCTACGCCGACACCCTCATCGCTTCGGCCAAAGCACCCGCCAAACAGATCCTGCTGAGCATGCAGGCCGAAATGTACTGGGATTATTTTCAGCAGAACCGCTGGAAACTCTATGGCCGCAAACAGTCGGAGGCTGAAGATGCGAAAGATATCAGCACCTGGAGCATTGCAAGGATCCACCGGGTGATCGGTGAACGCTACCGGGCATCGCTCAACCCAGAGGCCCTGCTGCAAAAAACACCGGTGGAGCGGTACACGGCCATCCTTATCGAAGGTAAGAACACCCGGAACCTGCGGCCCAGCTTGTACGACCTGCTGGCCCACCGTGCGCTGGAGTACTTTGCTACCGACGAGCACGACCTGCTCAAGCCTGCGGATGCCTTCTCGCTGGAAGATGCGGCCGTATTCGCTGATGCCGCCGAGTTCGCCCGCAGGCAGTTTCAGACAAATGACAGCACCAACCTCCATTACGTGGCACTACAGCTCTACCAAAGGCTGATTGCCTTCCATCTTTCCGACCCGAACCCCGATGCGCTGATGGATGCGGATCTGCTGCGGCTGCAATTTGCCTACCGGTATGCCGTAATGCCCGGGAAGGATTCGCTCTATGAACAGGCATTGCGTAGCCTTTCGCAAAACTTTTCAGGTAACCCCGCTTCTGCCCAGGCCGACTGGATGCGTGCGGCTTTGTTGTTCGAACGCGGCTCGGAATACCATCCCATCAATGCTCCGGCCAATGGCGCTACATGGCGCGAGGCTGCCGCTATCTGCCAGCAGGCCATTAAAGCGCATCCGCAATCGGGCGGCGCCATCAACTGTGCCAACCTGCTGCAGCAAATTCAAACGCCCGAACTCACATTGATTTCCGAGAAAGTCAATCTTCCGGCGCAGCCCTTCCGCTCCCTGCTCCGCTACCGCAATGCGCCAAAAGTATTTTTGCGGGTAGTGCCGGTAACACATGAAGAGCTGAAAAGCTGCTCGCGCGCGCCCTTCGAAAAACGCTGGGCGCTTTATGCCGCAATGAAACCGCTCAGGGCCTGGTCGGTTATGCCCCCCGACCCCAACGATTTCCATGTGCACAGCGCCGAAATAAAAATCGATGCGCTTCCCGTGGGTACCTACCTGATACTGGCCGGCCTCGATGAGGCTTTTACCGCTACCGGAAACATCATGGCCCGGCAGCTGGTGTATGTGAGCGCCATCAGCTATGTGAAGGCAGGAGAGGGGCGCTATTATGCGCTGCACCGGGAAAGCGGAAAACCGCTGGGCGGTATCACGGTCCAGCTCTGGGAAACGGCCTATGATTACAGAACCAAAAATTATGAGGAAACCTCCCGGGAGAAAATCACCACGGCGGCCGACGGTTCATTCCGGATTGCAACCGGCGATAACCGCCGCAACTATGCGTTTCAATTGAAAACGGCCGGTGATGAGCTGTTCATGAACGATGAATGGCTCAGCGATTTCAATCCCGGCCCCGAGATGCCCGTCGCGCAAACCAGCGCCTTCCTGTTCACCGACCGCTCCATCTACCGGCCCGGCCAGTTGCTGTACTTCAAGGGCATTGTGCTGCGGCGCGAGCCAAAGGCTTCTGAAAGCCGTGTGCTTCCGGCATTTTCCACCCGCATCGTATTGCGCGATGCGAACGACCGGCCGATTGCCGAATTGCCAGTCAAGACCAATGATTACGGCTCGTACCACGGCAGTTTCCGGATCCCTGAAGGTTTGCTCAACGGCAGCTTCACGCTGACCGATTCTGCAGGAAACGGACGCATCGACCTGCAGGTGGAGGAATACAAACGTCCAAGGTTCTTTGTGGAGCTGAGGCCGCCTGCAGGTACGTTTCGTGTAAACGACAACGTTGTTGTTCCCGGACTGGCAACCGCTTATGCAGGCAACAAACTTTCCGGCGCGCAGGTGCGCTACCGGGTGGTGCGTAAAATGCGCTTTCCGGTCTGGTGGGATTATGGCGGCATGGCCCGGCGGGGCAGGGGCATACCCGGCGGCCGCGGTC
>JBIIDU010000282.1:0-3231 GCA_044238165.1 Ferruginibacter sp.
TTGACGGATATGTTGAGCTCCTCTTTCCGGAGGTCCTTGTTGAAGAGCTCGCTTTCGGTCTTATCGGCACAATAAACAAGATTCAGAAAACTGCTCCGTATCTCTGCCTGGCTCAAGGGATTTTTCTCGAGCTGTAACAAAAAAACCGGGAGCTCTACCGACATGTAAATTCCCCAGTTGGCTCCGCCGCTGTTGCCTGGATCTACACAGAGTTTCAGGCCGGGTTTGTAAAGTCGCTGAATAGCAGAATTTCCATAAAAACGGCCGCTCAACAGCTCCCTGACTCTCTTATTCGATGCCAGCGGAGTTTTGAACTGAAGGCAGTAGACGGGTTGTTTCATGAATCCTGAACCTATGGGGTCGAAAACAAGTTCCACCATCACCGGCTGCCGGCGCGCGCTCTTCAGCGTTGGGTCAACAAGCACCCTGGGTGTTTCGGCCTGCTCGATGAAATAACAGGTCAAATCCATTTCAGTGATCTGCTTCAGGGCATTGATGATGGATTCAAAAATGGGTTGCAGCGAAGTCGTCTGCTTTGCCTTAATTTCCTTTTGTGGAATCCGGCGGAACATTTCGGTATCCACAGGAAACGGGTCGCTTTTTTCATTTTGCTCCGGCTTCCGGAGTAAATTCATCCAGCCCTCATTGTCATTCTCAAAATAATTGAAGTCGCCCAGCGAATCGCCCGACATCCCCCGGTCAATCAGCGTTTCCTCGGCATGCTTACGCTTGATGAACCGCCTGAGCTGCTCCTCATCAACGGTATCTTTCAAATACGGATAGTAGATATGAAGCTGCGCCTGCTCCGACTGCTCATCGAGCAGCCTTTCAATCTTCCCGAACATCCGGTCTATACGGCCGATGCGCTGCTCGTTGTCGCCCGGTGTCCAGGCCATACCGTAATGGTAGACGGTGTTGCAGAAGTATTGAAGATTCACCCCCTCCTGCAATACGGAGGTAGCCACCAGAATATCGGGATAAAAAGGGGTATTGAAACAGCTTAATACTTTTTTGCTCGAATTGTCGGCATTATAGGGATACACGGGCTGCGCATTATCAAAGCTGTCCCAGTTTTCCTCTATCAACGATAGCAGACCCTGTATGCTGAAAACCTTGGTATAGATATTTTTAAAGTGCAGGATGGATTCCTGAATCTGCCGGTAGATTTTACGTTCTGCCAACTCATTTTTTACATGGGTGCAGAATTTCAAGTACGTATCTACAGGCTTGCCCGATTCATGAGCACGTACAGACCGAAAACATTCGTAAAACCATACCAGCGCTTCCGATGCAAAAAGGCTTGCTTTTTCAATAAATGCAGAAAATGCCTCTTTTTCGTAGTAGTTAAAATCACGGTAAGTATCCCTTACCTGTTTCTTATGGCTGTCCGAAATGTTTGTATCAGACAAGAATACTTCCCAAAAAATTGTCAGCAGGGTGTGAAGTTCTCCGGACCTTTCCACAGCATCCGTATCGAGCGGCTGCCGCGAGAGCAGCACAGACTTTATTTCGTGTTCGATGCCCTTTTCTCCGGCAAGATGGCGGGACCGGTGTATAAGCGCCGAGTTGAAATAATTGTCGAGCTCCCGGTTACCCATATCATATTTGTACGATACCAAACCGTTATAAGGCGCTGAGAAATAATCTTCTCCCGGACTGAAAAACATGGTGAAGATGTCGGGCTTGGAACGGGTAAACCGCAAACGGAAATTGGCGGCATCGGTTGATCGAACGGCATCGGTTTTCGACTTCTTGAACAGGTTCATTACCCGTGAGGTCGGTATGTTGACCTTCTCGGGCTCTGCATCCTGATGCTCATTGTCCGTCTCATACTGGTCGGCTGCTGCTATACGGCTATGCTGTCGGAAACTTTTACGGTTCAATTGGTCAAAGCGTAGCTCCGAATAATCATCGTGCTGCATCTGCTTCCATAGTTTCCGGTCATAATAATCCATGATGCGCTTTGAAATCTCATATACCGATGGGATGCGTCTTACAAAAACCACCGCTTTCTCGCCATTATGACGATGGGTAAGATCGGCTATCAGTTTCTCGTATTTGGGATGCACCGGTGCATGACCGAAAATACGGGAGAACTCATTCGAGAGGCCATGCAAAAGTCTGGCATCCGTACCCGAATGGTAATCGGTCGACAATCGGGTCTTGTCATCCTGTTCCTGCTCTTCTCCCTGGTCTTCTCCTTGGTCTTTTTTGAACGGAATGAACTCTACCCCCTCGAGGTATTTCATCATGCGCGAAACGTTACGCCCGCCCGATGCTGCCTTCTGCTCCACAAACTGCCTGGCGAGCTCGTGCTGGTAAAGGGCGAAGAACATTTCACCCAGCGGATTATTCCGGAAATCGCTTTCCGTGGCCTGCTCCTGCCGATACGAATATTTGTTGTGGCTGCCCTTGCCCAACCGACGCAGCCGACGTACGCAAAGTTGGTCAAGAATATCGACCGCTTCCCGGTTATTGTACCTGTCGGTGAAGTAGCTTACAATATTGCCAATATCTGCTGAAGAACTGTGGTTGGGTGTTGCCGTCATCAGTAACACTTTTTTCGACAGCGCCTGATAATCGCTTGTTTCAGGCCGGCCAAAAAACTCCATAGCAGTCTGTACCCGCAAGCTATCCCCATTCTTGTGCCGGAAATAGTGGGCCTCGTCGATGATAAGCAGGTCGAAGTAGGGTTTGTTACCGGTTGCCTGGTTTACAATTTCATTTTTCAATAATCGGGCAAGCTCACCATTCAGCAAATGGTTGTTTTCACCGGATTTAGTACTCAGGTTCCTCAAACGGGTCAGGTTTTTAATGCCCAGCTCTTCCAGCGGGTTAAACAGGTCGTTTCCCGACATCAAATGGCTGAAGGAAGATATTTTGGCAATGAAGAACTGGCCCCAGCCTGTCTGAATTTCTTTTACAAGATGGTAGAGGTTGGCACAACGGATGAGGGTTTTTACCGGAACATGGCCTGTCTGCGATTTGACAATATCGTCTTCATGCTTGTAATGATACCTGATGAAGGTCTGGTATTCCCGTTCCCAGTTCGTTACTATTTCGTCGCGGGGTGCAAGCACGAGAATTTTGGCTTGTGGATTTTCATGCCATAGTGCGGCGCATACCGACAAAGCCTGGATGGTTTTGCCCATTCCTACTTCATCGGCAAGCAAAGCCAGTTGCTGTTCTTTCAGGATGTTGAAAATACGCGCAGCCCCCTGGGCCTGCAGG
>JBIIDU010000283.1:0-3220 GCA_044238165.1 Ferruginibacter sp.
TCGGCACAGGATTACCCTGAGCGTAATGCCGGGCCCGAATACCGGTGGTATTGATCAGCCAGGAGCTGATGGTCGGCGAAAACTGGGCATGCAGACCAAGAGCTGAAATCAACAGGAAGGAACAAAAACTGACTTTTCTTATCATGTGTGAATTATTAATTTTTTTCAATGGTCGCCTGGCATGGCCCTTATCATCATTCAGGACCGTTATCTGTCCCGTTGTTACGGCAATTCATGGTTTCTTTTGTGAGGAAGATTATCGGTGAATCGGGGTAGGTTTTCCGATAAATCCTTCGGACGAAACAAGAATTTTCTGGAAAGCGCCACACGGAAATTGACAACGGTGAGTTTACGGAAAAAATCGAAATGCATATCGGATTCTGCATTGAAATTTCATACGAATGCTACGACGAATACGCGGCAAAAACACAGGATTGCCTGATAATACCGGAGCTTTTTGAAAAAAACGGCAGTAATAACGATTCCGGTATCGTTTTCGGAATGCCGGAGAAATAGAAGGTGAAATCAGGCGCTGGATCTACACCCCAATCTTGCCCAATACAAAATCTGAAGACTACTATCAGCATGCAACTCCAGCAGAAGAACACCGCCCCTATCATTTTTTCCGCAGGGCGTTGACAAAAGCTGCCGACCGTGACAATGCAAGCTGTCCGGCCTCATTGTCCAGATTGAACTGGTACTCGTGCGGAAGTGCGGGTGCATAATCCGCAGGGAAAAACAGGGTATCGACATGCACTCCGTGCTGCAAAAGTTTCCGGGCCATAGCCTGCGACTGGGGTGCAAGTGGATCCTTGTTGCCCGCTGAAAGATATGTGGGCGGAAAACTTTTGTTCACATAACCGATAACCGAAGCGGGAGCGAAAGCCGGATCGTTCAGGAAATCGCGGGTGCCACTGTAAGCCCAGAGCACGGTTTTGAGGAATTTGCCAAATTCTCCCTCCCAATTGAGGTGATGGGCATCGTAGGGTCCGCAGTAAAGTACAAGTCCGATCAGGCTCGACGGGGAAATTCCCGGCGAGATGCCCATCAACCGGGCATAACTGCTGTCCACAATGCAATTGGCGGTTTGCGCAGAAATATGCGAACCGCCGGAATCGCCGGCAAGCACAAGGGCATTGGTATCGATGTGAAAGCGTTCCGCGTTGTCCACCAGGTAGCGCAGGGCGGCGTTCAATTGACGCACCGGCACAGGATAGCGCTTTTCAGGTGCTATGGAATAATTTACAGAAACCACCGCAAAGCCTTTGGCGGCAAGTATCCTGCAATAATTGGAAAGCTGCGCCTTATTGCCCGATACCCATGCTCCCCCGTGCGTCCAAACCACCACCCGTAACTTTTCGCCGCTTGCTGCCGCTGACTGTGGAAAATAGACATCCAGCTGCGCGTCGCGGTCGTTGCTGCTATATTGCTGGTCGGCAATCATACCAATGCCTTCGGGCACATGCTTCGCCAGCGCTTCATTGACCTTATGGGCATTTTTTGTGAAGCCCTCGCGGATCAGCATCGTGGCAGCCCAGGGCCGCGGTCGAAAAATGATACAACCCATCCATCCGGCAAGCGACAGGAAAAAAAACAGCCAAAGCGCGGTTCGACGGGAATAGGGAAATAGGCGCAAAGAAAAATTCCGGAATTTTTTACTCATGAGGTGAAAGTAGGCACAATTACCCGATACCGGATATCCGCAAGCACTTTAGTCGGAAAATGAATTCTTTAAAATCGGCGCCGTGCATAGATGCGCATTCAGGCAATCGGACAGAAACATAATCAGCGCCTGATCAGCCTGCGCAGATGATCCGCATTGGCCTTGGCGCTCTCCAACGCCGTGCCGCTCTCATAATATTCCTGTTCGGCAAAAAAATACCGCATGCCGTTGGCGCGTGCCGTTTTGAGAATGGAGGAAAAAGGGATGACACCTTTGCCGATCCGGCAGGAGGAATTCTTGTTGTCGGGCAAAGGCTCCTTCATGCGGTCCTTTATGTGGCAAAGCCGGAAACGGCCGGGATGTTGCTTCAGCCATGCTTCCGGGCTTTCGCCGGCGGTTACCACCCAATAGATGTCCATTTCAAAATCCACCAGATTGCTGTCGGTGTTCTCCATCAGCACCTGCTGCGGAATCTTGCCATCGAGCGGCTTGAAGGAATAGTCGTGATTGTGATACGCGAAGCGGAGACCGTTTTTACGACATACCTCGCCGGCCTTGTTGAATGCATCGGCAAAACGGCGGAAATCGTCAATGCTCTTCTGCGGCCCCAGCCAGGGACAGATCAAGTAGCGCATTCCGATTTCTGCGGCTTCGGCTGCTTTTCGCTCCAGGTCTTTGGTCACATCACAATGGCTGGCCGTCAGATCCATTCCCAATTCCTTCATGAAGGCGGCAAAACCCTTGTTGCCCATACCCCAGAACATGCCGTCGGCACCTTCAAAACTTTCAATCTGCCTGTAGCCATAGGAGGCGAGTTGCTTTAAGGTACCGCGGAAATCGGCCTGCATGTCTTCTTTCACGCTGTAGACCTGTATGCCGAAGGGAGCAGCACCTTCAAGGGCATCCGCTGTAAGTGCCATCAGCCGGCTGCTGCCGAGGCCAAGGGATGCAGCAGCAAGACCGCTGTTCCGGAGGAAGTTCCTTCTGTTCTGTTTCATCCTGACTGGATTTTGGTTGGTTGGTTTCTGTGTCCGTTGTTTGCAAGAACCGCCTTGCACTTATTCGGCCCAGGCCTTGTCGCCGGGCTTGTAAGCGAAGGCCCCGTCGTAACGGCCGGGAACAGACACATGCCGAAGGGTTTCGGTAGCGCCTGTCTTTGAGGTGAAGAACCCGAACAAGGTAAGTTGCTTCATCATGGTATAATAATGACCGGGCAACTTGTTCTCTTCGCTTCGGGTCTGGTTTTCCTTGTCGTTTTTCTCGTTGTAGGCCTTGGCCTCTTTTTCCAGGCTGAGCAAAAAGGATTTTCTTTTCTCTGCGTCGCAATCGGCAAAGGATTTGCCGTGCATTTTTTTACAGGCCTCATCAAGACTTGTCATTCCGGCGATAAAGGCCTGCTGCTCCTTTTCGGTATAGCAATCCGTGACGAAGGTCTTCATGAAATTGCCTACCTGTGCAGCTTTGGCACCGGGGGTGGCGGTGGCAGGGATGATGGTTTCGCCTACTTCATCGAGCAGAGCGGTATAGGCGGCAGTAAATCCCGCTTCCTGTGAACCG
>JBIIDU010000061.1:0-11458 GCA_044238165.1 Ferruginibacter sp.
GCTGTCTTGCAGCATACCCGAGGTCAACGGATGGAAGGCACGCGCTTTTTTCAGGAACACGCCCATTTCAATGGCGCTGTTGGCAATCAGCACACTCAGGAAATTGTCGCCATATTCCAGTCCGTGGGCGATTCCTGCACCCAGGGCGTAGATGTTTTTGAGGATTGCGGCATACTGTACACCGTAGATGTCGTTGTTGATGACGGTATTCAGATAGGGTGTTGAAAAAAGGGATGCTATGTTCCGGGCAGATGGAAGGTCGATTCCCGAAACAGTAAGGTAAGAGAGTTTTTCCGCAGCAACCTCTTCGGCATGGCAGGGGCCGAGCAGGGCGAAGTAACTGCTGAGCGGAAATTCGAATTGCTTGTAAAGGAAGTCGTTGAGCAATTCATTTTGCTCCGGAAGCATGCCCTTTACGGCACTGATGATTTTTTTTCCTGCAAGCTGCTCCCTGCCGATTCCTTTCAGGGTTCCGGCTACAAAAGCCGAGGGTATGGCGATGATGATACAGTCGCTGTTTGCGATAACTTTTTCGGCATCGCCGGTAAGGGTCAGTTTCGAAGGGTCGAAATAGACCATGCTCAGGTAATGCGGGTTGTGGCGGCGTTGCTGCAGATGGCTGATTGCTTTTTCGCTCCGGTTCCACCAGTGTACATGCTGGTTGTTGTCGGTGAGTATTTTGGCAATTGCTGTGCCCCAACTGCCGCTTCCAAGAATACCTGTTCTCATTGAATAGATTATGATCGAATCCCGATGATTTTATTGGTTTTTGTCAATTGACTAAAGTCCCAGTTTTTCCACGGCCAGTCTTGCGGCCATGTGACTGGCGTCTTTTTTATTGAATCCCTTGCCTTCCGCGATCATCGCTCCATCCACCATGGCGCCGATGGTGAACTGGCGGCGGCCACCCTCGAATTTTTCCTGCAAGGTTTCAAATTCAAGCACTTTTCCGTTCTTGTTGGCCCAGGCATAGAGCTTGTTTTTGATATTGATGTCCACCCCTTCAAGGTCTTCCAGGAACATGTGGGTGGCGATGATGTTTTTTTCCACCCATTTGGAGGTGCGGGCATATCCTTTGTCAAGATAGACCGCTCCGATCAGCGCCTCGAGTGTATTTCCGAAAATTTGTGATGTCCGGAGCGAGTTGTCCTGCTTGTTGTAGATGGTGATTTTTTTGAGGCCCATCTTGATGCCGATATCGTTCAGCTGCTGCCGGTTCACCATTTTACTTCTCATTTCCGTAAGAAAACCTTCTTCGCGGTAAGGATATTTCATGAAAAGGCAGTGTGCTACGATGGAACTGAGTACGGCATCACCCAGGAATTCAAGCCGTTCATTGTTCTGGTCCGCCCCCTCCCGAACAGAGCGGTGGCTGAGGGCAGTTCTGTACAGTGAAAGATTTCCGGGGCTGAATCCCAGAACGTTCCTTAACTGGTTCCTGAAGGGATCCCGGGATATTACACCCCTGATGATGCTGCTGATGGATTGCAACGGGCTGATGGCCATTTAAGGGTGAAATTAAATCCTTTTGGCTCAAAAACAATGCAGACGGGGCTGTGTAGCCTTACAGGACGAGGGGTGTAGTGTGTAGAAAGCAGGGACAGGGTCAGCTGACGTACTTCTTCACAATGACGCTTGCATTGTGGCCGCCGAATCCGAATGTGTTGCTGAGTGCGGCGTTCACCGTTCTTTTCTGGGACTGGTTGAAGGTGAAGTTGAGTTTGGGGTCCAGTTCCTCGTCGTCGGTGAAATGATTGATGGTGGGAGGCACAATGTCGTTGACCACCGCCATGATGCAGGCCAGTGTTTCGAGGGCGCCTGCCGCTCCGAGGCAGTGGCCGGTCATGCTTTTGGTGGAACTGATATTGAGGTTGTAGGCGTGGTTGCCGAATACGTTCAGGATGGCCTTGGTTTCGGCGATATCGCCCAAAGGCGTAGACGTACCGTGTACATTGATGTAATCGATATGTCCGGGCGTCATGTCTGCGTCTTTAAGGGCGGCTTTCATCACATTCTGTGCCCCCAGGCCTTCGGGGTGGGGAGCTGTGATATGATGCGCATCGGCAGTGGCTCCTCCGCCAGCGATTTCACAATAGATGTGGGCACCCCTCGCAAGGGCATGGTCCAGGCTTTCCAGCACCAGCGCTCCGGAACCTTCTCCCATAACAAAACCATCGCGGTTTTTGTCGAAAGGCCTGCTGGCCGATTGGGGATCGTCGTTTCTTTCGCTGAGCGCCTTCATGGCGTTGAACCCGCCCACCCCCGCAGCACTGATGACCGCTTCGCTTCCCCCGGTAATGATGATGTCGGCTTTCCCCAACCTGATGGTGTCAAAAGCGTCGATGATTGCGTTGGTGCTTGACGCGCAGGCACTGACAACCGCATAGTTGGGTCCCCTGAATCCATGCCGCATGGAAATGTGGCCTGCGGCGATGTCGAGAATCATTTTGGGAATGAAGAAGGGGTTGAACCGCGGAGTACCGTCGCCCGTGGCGAAATTGGTGACTTCCTCCTGGAAGGTGATCAACCCACCGATGCCGCTGGCGAAAATCACACCTACCCGGTCGGGGTCGATATTATCTTTGTTGATGCCGGCGTCTTTTATGGCTTCATCGCTTGAAATAAGCGCGAATTGGGTGAAGCGGTCAATTTTGCGCGCTTCCTTTCGGTCGAAATAGGCCGTGGGGTCGAAATCCTTTACCTCGCAGGCAAAACGGGTTTTGAATTTGGACGCATCGAACTGTCGGATGAAATCACAGCCGTTGCTTCCTCCGGCAAGCGACTGCCAGTATTCGGGAACTGTTTTGCCGATAGGCGTAAGCGCACCCGCTCCGGTAACGACTACTCTTTTCAATTGCATAGGCTTACCTGCGAAAGGAAGGTGGATTGGGGATATGAAAACTACTTGGCGTGCTCTTCCAGATAAGTGATGGCCTGTCCAACCGTTGTGATGGTTTCGGCCTGCTCATCGGGAATGGAGATGTTGAATTCTTTCTCAAATTCCATAATCAGTTCAACCGTATCCAGGCTATCGGCGCCCAGATCGTTGGTGAAAGAGGCTTCCTGGGTTATTTCGGCCTCATCCACCCCCAGTTTATCTACTATTATCTTCTTGACTCTTGATGCAATGTCTGACATAATGAATTTTTAAATTTTTTGATGAATCCGGTGCAAAAATATACTTTTTGACATAATAACAAAGAATTTAAACAGCTCTCGTACACCCTTGCCTCCGCCCTTTTTATAGTGCTTTTCCGTATGTGTTCGGGCCGGTTAAGCACAGTTTCCCGAGGCGGGTTGTTTGAAAAACAGGATCTGAATGACCCGGTTCGGTTTGGATTCCGTTGGCTTAGCGGTTTTTTCTGTTCAGGAGGTGAGGTCTGCGGCCGGCAGAACTTGGATAAAAACAAGGGTTGCCGGGAGAAAGATTGTTACAATATTTTTTATATTGCAAGATGGCATTAAAGCAGATCGATTACGGATCGAAGGAATATGAACAGATGGTCAGGTTGCGCTATGAGGTGTTGCGTAAACCCCTGGGACTGGAATTCAGCAACGAGGAACTGGAGCAGGAGAAAGACGACCTTCTTATTGGCTCTTTCGACGAGGACCAGATGCTGGGATGCTGTCTGCTGACCAAAATAAGCGATCATTGTGTCCGGCTGAGGCAAATGGCTGTACATAAAAGCCAGCAGGGCAAAGGAATCGGGGAGGCGTTGATCAGTTTTACCGAAAAGATTGCCAAAGACAAGGGATTCAGAATCCTGATGATGCATGCCCGCGATACCGCCATCGGCTTTTATGAGAAGTACGGATACCGGGTCCGTGGCGACCAGTTCATAGAAGTGAACATTTCCCACCACGTCATGGAAAAGCCGCTCTGAACTTACCTGCTTATGCGGGTGCGCATATAGTTGCGCGCCTTATCCAGCAAATCCGTTTCAAACGCTTCTTTGGGAATCAGGAAAAAAGACCTGCTGTCGAAATACAGGTGAAAGAAGTGCGGGGTCTCCAGATAGTGGCTGAAACGCGACCAGGGCCATCGGGCATTCCCCCGGGAGGACTCCAGCCCCAGCCCCTCCTCGTTCAATGTTGCGGAATAGACGGAGCGAAACATTTCCGACCTGCTGAAAACCCTTGCCGGCAGCAGAAACCAGCAACTGATCATCAAAATGAACCAGAGCGAGGCGCAGATCAGAAACGCCAGCGGGCTGATTCGGAAAATAAAAAACAATACGGCAGCCAATACGGCAAATACGTTCACTGCAATCATCATGATCTTGATCTCTTTTCTTGCAATGAAATGATAGCGCAGCGCCTGCAAAGTTTTTCCTTTGTGGTAGCTGAAGGGTTCGCTGCGGATGGTATCGCTCATCGGCTGGTATTTTTGGCAGGACAGGGCGAACTGTATTCTGATTTCCGGATGCGGTAAAGCAGTCCCTCCTCGCCATCGAAGTCAAAACTATCGAAAAATCGCAGGCCCAGTTTCTCCAATACACGGACCGATGCGCTGTTACCCCGCATCACCCTGCCTGTAATGACCGGCATTTCAAACCGGTTGAAGCCCAGTTCGAGGCATTTTTGTGCCGCTTCTGTGGCAAATCCCTTCCCCCAGTGGCTTCTGAAAAAACGAAATCCGATATCGTGTTCATCGGGGTCGGTGGTATATTTCAGGCCACACCAGCCCAAAAACTCTTCGTTGGATTTCTGTATGACGGCCCAGCGGCCGAATTCATGACGGCGGTAGTGGTCGTATGCTTCTAGAAAGGCTGCGGCGCTTTCCTTACTGGTGAAGGGTAGGTCGCCTGTATAACGGATCACTTCCGGGTCGGCGTTCAGCAGATAGGCCTGTTCCGCATCGTCGGGCGACATCTCTCTCAGGTAAAGTCTTGTGGTTTCCGCTATGAAAGTCATTCTGGTATGCGTAGTAAGTTGTCCCCGCTTTGCTTTATTCTTCTTTTTTGCCCTGCACATTTTTGAGCTCTTGCTCCCCGACCGACCAGCTGGCCAGCACTTCTCCCCGGATGCCCAGAAAATCCACCTGCAGTTTTCGCTCTTTCTTTTTACCCGTGATGCTCACCTTTCCGAAATTCTGCGCCTCTACCAGCGTGCCTTCCATCCGGAACGGGTTATTGAGTTCGGCCCCTTTCACCCGTGCAACCCCCGAGGTGTAGGGAGAGATGGTCACATCGAAAAGGGGATAAGTGCCCGGCCTTTCAGTACGGATGACTTCGCTGTGGTGCCGGTCGCCCGAAAAGAACAACACGCCCGGTATGGCCTGTGTCTGAAGAAAATCCATAAGGTCGCGGTATTCGGATGCATATTGACGGAAGCACTCGAATTGGTTGTAGGGGTTCAGCACCTGGCTGCCTACCGCAATTATTTTGAATGTGGCTTTGCTTTGGAGGAGTGCGTTTTTCAGCCACTCCATCTGTTCCTTTCCAAAAAATGTTTTTTGACTGTTGGGCCTGTTTTCAATACTGTCCGGCAGTTCGGGTGCGCTGCGGAAATAGCGGTCGTCGGTAAGGAAAATATCCACGTCGCTGTGGCTGATTTTGGTGTAGATGCCTTTTCCGTTTTCTCCGTAGGAGGGGTTGCAGGTATAGCTGGAAAAAATGCGCCTGCTCGCTTCCTTATGGATATAACTTTTATTATGGTCGTTCGGCCCGTAATCATGATCGTCCCAGATGGCATACTGCGGCATGCTTGCCAGAAAGCGCTGAAGCACCGGTTGTGACCGGTCGCGGCTGGCCCGGTAATTCAGTCCCCAGGGTGATTCGTAATCCACTTCCCTTGTGTACCAGTTGTCACCCAGCCACACATGGAAGGCGGCAGGGGTAGCGGCCATGGTTTCGAAGATACTCGAGTCGCCGCCGTAGGGCTTGCCCGGCCGGTCGAACGCAGGCTCGTTGAAGTAGGCGCAACTGCCGGTCAGAAAACTGAAGTCGGGAGCTGGTTTCCGGTATTGCCACAAATCGTTTGTGGTGAATGTGGTGGGGTAGGGTATTTTCAGTTCCGTTCCATCGGCCCAGATGCTGTAGCGATAGGTGGTGTTCAGTTCCAGGCCGTTGAGTTCGAATTTTACGGGGTTGAATTCCTTTCCCAGTTCGCCGGCATATTCCATTTTACGGGCGGCGCTTTTGTTGTTTTCCGGATGATAACGGATGGTCAGCTTCTTTACAGAGGCATCCGCTTCCACCCAGACGGTGGCGGTACGCATACCCATATTGCCCGGCATAGGGCCTGCGATAAGGGGTTTGGCCGTCTGGGCTGTGGTGCCGGAAACCGCTGCGAGGAAGAGTACGCTGAAGAGTAGGGTGAAGAGTCGGGGGCTGTTGCTCATTGCTTTCTTTTTGTTGCTGTCTTTTTGGGTGTTGTGTTTGCCGTCAGTTTTTTATTGTTCAGATGCCGCTTGCCGTCGCGTTTGTTCTTTTTTTCGAAATTCTTTTCCAGTGCGTCCGTAAGGTTCACTCCGGTCTGATTGGCCAGGCAGAGCAGCACCCAGAGCACATCGGCCATTTCATCGGAAAGATTCCGGTCGCGGTCCGATTTCTTGTACGACTGTTCACCATAGGTCCGCACCAGTATCCGCGACAATTCCCCCACTTCTTCCATAAGAATACCCAGATTGGTGAGTTCATCGAAATAGCGGACACCGGTTGTGCTGATCCAGCGGTCAACTGCGGTTTGGGCTTTTTGTATCGTCATGTTTTTTGTTTTTGAATCCGTCCGGAACAGGGTTTTTTGCTTATTGTCTGTCTTTGGAATCAATGACCAGGGTCACCGGACCGTCGTTGACCAGCGCGACCTGCATATCGGCACCGAATGTTCCGGTAGCTACCGGCTTTCCATGCTCCGTTTCAAGCAATCGGATGAACTTCCGGTAAAGAAGTACTGCGAGTTCGGGTTTCGCGGCGCGGATGTAGGAGGGCCGGTTTCCCTTTTTCGTGGAAGCCAGCAGGGTGAACTGGCTGACCAGCAGGATGGACCCACCGGTGTCAGCCAGCGAGCGGTTGGGAACGCCATTTTCATCATCGAAAACCCGAAGCCGGGCGATTTTGGTGCTCATCCACTGCAGGTCCTCATCGGTATCGGCCTCTTCAAAACCCGCCAGGACCAGCAGCCCTGCACCTATTTCTGAAATAAGCCGATGCTCTATGGTGACGGAGGCCTGAAGTACGCGTTGGATGACTGTTCTCATGAAGTAGCGCTCCCGGGGTTCAACCGCGGCGAATAAAAATAGTGTTTAATTTTTTGTTGCGGTGTGCAGCGGTTAGGGTTTCTGTAATTACGATGCATCCACGGCCCGGAGGGAATGGTCTTAACTTCTAACGGTAACCCCTACATGAAATACTGTTTTGATGCATGTGCGGACAAGGGTTATGCCGGGTTTTGTAGCGGTACTGCCCTGATTATCGTCTATAAATTCATGTTACATACATGTTGATTTTTTTTAAAAAAATCTGCATTCTCAAACAGTTTTCGGGGTATTAAACAAATTTTTTTTGATTTTTTTTAATCACGGTTTGGGGAAAAACGGGCAAAATCAGCACCCTATTGCATCGGGCGAAAGGGCCAGGGTCTTATCCACAGTTTGTTGATATTTACCGATATGAATTTCGGTTGCTGAAAAATATTTTCGTTCACTGTTCCCGATAACAATTCGTTAACAATCTTAACCCCATAATATAGACCGATATGCCAGCCAAAAACAAAACTGCCCGGGGATTGCAGTTCACCCGCCAGTTCACCACCGAAGGAGTTTCTCCCTACGACATGTTTGAATACGATTACCGTACCTCTGTCATCAAAAATCCTTCGGGCGAAGTGGTTTTTCAGATGGACCATGTTGAGGTTCCCAAACAGTGGAGCCAGATTGCCACGGACATCCTGGCGCAGAAATATTTCCGCAAGGCCGGAGTGCCTCAGCCGGATGGTTCTTTGGGCAGGGAAACCAGCATCAGGCAGGTGGCGCACCGTATGGCCCATTGCTGGAGGGTATGGGGCGAACGCAACAACTACTTCGCCACTTCCCGCGATGCGGGCATCTTTTATGACGAACTGGTCTACGGCATCCTGAACCAGTCCTGCGTGCCCAACAGCCCCCAGTGGTTCAATACCGGCCTTTATGAGGCCTATGGAATTGCCGGAAAGCCCCAGGGGCATTATTATGTCGATCAAAACGACGGCCAGCTGAAAAGGTCGGTCAACGCCTATGAAAGGCCGCAGCCCCACGCCTGTTTCATCCTCAGCGTGGAAGACGATCTGGTCAACGAAGGCGGCATCATGGACCTCTGGGTTCGGGAAGCGCGCATATTCAAATACGGAAGCGGAGTTGGAACCAACTACAGCAGCATACGGGGTGAGGGAGAAAAACTCAGTGGTGGAGGTACGTCGAGCGGACTGATGAGTTTTCTGAAAATTGGCGACCGTGCCGCCGGAGCCATCAAGAGCGGCGGCACTACCCGCCGGGCCGCCAAAATGGTTTGTCTTGACCTCGACCACCCCGAAATTGAAAATTTTGTGAACTGGAAAGTGGAGGAGGAGAACAAGGTTGCCGCCCTGATTGCTGCCGGATACCCCAGCGACTATGAAGGAGAGGCCTACCGCACCGTAAGCGGACAGAACAGCAACAATTCGGTACGTATTCCCAACGAATTTTTCCGTGTGCTGGACCGCGATGGAGACTGGGAACTGAAAGCCCGCAGCGATGGCCGGGTAATGAAAACCGTGAAAGCCCGAAAACTCTGGAACGATATTTCCAATGCCGCCTGGAAATGCGCCGACCCAGGCACTCAATACGATACGACAATCAATGAGTGGCATACCTGTCCGGAAGGTGGTCCCATCCGGGCCTCCAATCCCTGCAGTGAATACATGTTCCTAGACAATACCGCCTGCAATCTCGCTTCGGTCAACCTGCGGAAGTTCTTTTCCCTAGACGACAACCGTTTCGACGTCTCCGGTTTTGAATACACTTGCCGGCTCTGGACTGTGGTGCTCGAAATTTCTGTACTCATGGCGCAGTTCCCCTCGAAAGAAGTGGCGCAGCTGAGTTACGATTACCGCACGCTTGGATTGGGTTATGCCAACCTTGGCAGCATGCTGATGGTCAGCGGCATTGCATACGACAGCGAGCACGCCCGGGGCATATCGGGTGCCATCACCGCCATCATGACCGGCGTGGCCTATAAAACCTCAGCGGAAATGGCCGGTATTCTGGGTGCGTTTCCCCGTTATGAGGAAAACAGGACGCACATGTTGCGGGTGATGCGCAATCATCGCGCTGCGGCATACGATGCGCAGGATGCCTATGAAGGGCTGGAAATAAAACCCCAGGGAATCAATGCAAAATATTGCCCCGACGATTTGCTCAAAGCCGCCATCAAAGCATGGGACGAAGCCGTTCAGCTGGGTGAGAAAAACGGCTATCGGAATGCGCAAACAACCGTGATTGCCCCTACCGGCACCATCGGTCTTGTGATGGATTGTGATACCACCGGCGTGGAGCCTGACTTCGCCCTGGTGAAGTTCAAGAAGCTCAGCGGCGGCGGATATTTCAAAATCATCAATCACAGCGTTCCTGCAGCCCTGCGCAACCTGGGCTACCGCAACGAGGAGATCAACGCCATTGTCAATTATGCGAAGGGGCATGCCTCTCTTGACGGGGCTCCGCATATCAATACCGAAATCCTGCTCCAGATGGGCTTTACCAGCCAGGATTTGCAAAAGCTGGAAAAATCGCTGGGCAGCGCATTTGAGCTGGGATTTGTATTCAACGTGTACACTTTCGGCGAAGAGACCCTGCAGCGGCTGGGTTTCACTCCGGAGCAATACAGCGACTTCGGCTGGAACATGCTGGAGGCGCTCGGATTCAGCGAAGCGCAAATTGAAGAGGCCAATACTTATGTGTGCGGCACCATGACCGTAGAGGGTGCCCCCTATCTGAAAGATGAACATCTGCCCGTTTTTGACTGTGCCAATAAATGTGGAAAAACCGGAGTCCGCTACATCCATGCGCATGGACATATCCGCATGATGGCAGCGGCCCAGCCCTTCCTGAGCGGAGCAATCAGCAAGACCATCAACCTGCCCAATGAGGCTTCTGTGGATGAGATTGCGGATTGCTATCGCCTCAGTTGGGAACTTGGTCTCAAAGCCAACGCCCTCTACCGCGATGGCTCCAAATTGTCTCAGCCGCTGAGCAACAAATCCGATAAGAAAAAGAAAAAAGAGGAGGCCGCGGAAGAAACAGAGGGAGTGGCGGAACCATCCGCATCCACCATTGTGGATATGAGCAAGCTGACGGTCGACGAACTGCTCGACGAGGTCAGCAAGCGCATGCAGAACAGTCCCGATACCGTGCTTAAGGCACGTCTTGCCAAGATCGTGGAGCGCAAAACACTTCCCGCCAAAAGAAGGGGGTTCACCCAAAAAGCCAAAATCAACGGACAGGCGCTGTTTCTGCGCACCGGAGAGTACAGCGATGGTACAGTAGGAGAAATCTTCATCGACATGGCCAAGGAGGGTGCTACCGTGCGCAGCATGCTCAACTGCTTCGCCATTTCCATCTCCATCGGGTTGCAGTATGGTGTGCCCCTGGAGGAATTCGTAGAGAAATTCGTATTCACCCGCTTCGAGCCTTCCGGAATGGTGGACCATCCCAACATCCGGAGCACCACCTCCATCATCGACTTCATTTTCCGTTCGCTCGCTTATGAGTATCTGGGCCGGAACGACCTGGTTCATGTGCTGGACAAGCCCGAAGTGCAGAACCTGGGGAATGCCGATTGGGATATGCAACAACCCACCATCGGAGAGCGCAAGCCCGAACTCAGCGAAGTACGGGTTGTGGGCAACGGCGCTGCCGGCTTCCATGCCGATAAAAAAGTTTCCGCTTTAAAACCATATGCCTCCTTAGACCCACTGAGTGCCGCTGCAAAAAGCCGTCAGAGTGATGCACCCGCCTGTACCAATTGCGGATCTATCACTACCCGCAGCGGTGCATGTTACAAATGTGAAAATTGCGGAACACAGGGAGGCTGTAGCTAACAGGCTCGTATACACGAAAAAAGACAAGGCCGCAGGATAGCATAATCCTGCGGCCTTTTTATATTCTTTTAGGAAGTGCTTGTCTGGCATTTATGTGACAATTCAGGTCAAATCAACATCATCTTATTGCATATTTCAGTTCCAGTACACTAAAAAGAGTATTTTTTGTTGTAGCCAAGCAGGATATGTTTGCATCGGTTTTTCATAGGATATTGGATTTTATATAACGGGGCTGGATTTCTATCCTGGCCCTTATTTTTTATCTCCATCTCCTTGGTTCCGGTGTTGAAACAGTATTCCGGCCTTCGCCTTTCCAATCAGCTCCGCCAATTCGTTTTCAGGAGTTTTCATAATCCGTGTCACAGAACGATATTTTTTCAACAGCAGTTCGGCTGTTTGTTTACCG
>JBIIDU010000284.1:0-3206 GCA_044238165.1 Ferruginibacter sp.
CATCAATGTGCCCAGGGCCTATGATTTTGACCTGCTCACCCAGAAAGATTGCGACGAGCTCATCGGCAGGAAAGTGGAAAAAGAAGCCAACCGCTTCATCCGCCAATGGCCCGAAGAAAAGATTGCCATCGAAAACGGACGCTGGGGTCCCTTCATCCGTTTCGGAAAAAAAATGTACCGGCTTGCTCCAAAGGCCGAAAAAGAGAAATATACCCCGGAGGAACTGGCTCTGCTGGATATTGAACCCATCAAAAAGATGATCACCGACCAGGATCCCAACGCCTTTGGAAAAAAAGCCGCCGTCAAAAAAGCGGCATCCAAAAAGGCGACACCGAAAAAAGCCGCTCCAAAAAAATCAGCGAAAAAGAAATAAGAATCTGCCCTGCTGGCCCACATTGGCTTTTTGCACAAATGGCCAGCGGCTCCCTTTGTGCAATGCCGTGACATGAAGCAGGTTATCCCAACCTGTGGAAAATAATGTCCCGCCCAAGTGCTTGGCATCTACGAAATTGAACCCCAAAACGCACCGTGAAAGAAAACAAGGAAATCAATGCCCTGCTCCACCTGATTGACGACCCCGATGAGGAGGTGTACACCACGGTAAGCGACCGTATCCTGTCGATCGGAAAAGGCATCATCCCCAACCTCGAGCATCTTTGGGAACATACCACCAATTTGCACATACAGGAACGGATAGAACGCATCATCCACCAGCTGCATTTCCGCGACCTCAAAGACGAATTCGCAGACTGGAAAAAAGAACCCGGGGATCTTCTTAGGGGCACGCTGCTGGTATCGCGGTACCATTACCCCGAAATGCAGACAGCCCAGGTGCGCCAGGATTTTGAAAAGATCCGCAGGAACATCTGGATCGAACTCAACCAGTACCTCACGCCGCTGGAACAGACCAGCGTTTTCAACAGCATCCTCTACAATTATTACAAACTGAGCGGCATTGAAACCGCCTACCACCATCCGGAAGATTTTCTGGTGAACAAAGGGGTTGAATTGAAAAAGGGCAACGCACTCTGCACCGGGCTCATCTACTTGATTCTCTGCGAGCTGCTCGATATTCCTGTGAAAGCCGTACACATACCCCGGCAGTTCGTTCTCGCCTATATGGATGCGCCGGACAGCACGGAAGACGACACCCGTTCGCCGGGAGAACGGATCAAATTTTTCATAGATCCTGTCAACGGGCAAATCTATTCCCACAAGGACATTGAAAGTTATTTCAAACGCCTCTCCATCGAGCCCCCGGAAAATTGTTTCCGGCCTTTCGACCATACAGCGCTCATAAGGCTTCAGCTCGACGAGCTGGGCAAATGCTTTGATGAACCCGCCAATTTTTACAAACTCGAGGAATTGAAAGAAATTTCAGGCCTACTCGGTGAATAGCAGTTACAGCAAGGCCGACAGGCATCAGCTTCAGCGCACCTGCACAACCATGAACTTGAGATACTCCGTGTTCTCCCAGCCCGGCACAACCGGATGGTCGGGCGACTGGCTGCGGAACATCACCTGGCGTAAACTCTTCCGGGCATCCGTTGCCGCCTGTACAATGGTGGAACGGAACATTTCCGGAGCAACCAGGTTCGTACAACTCGAAGTGATCAGAAAGCCCCCGGGCCTTACCAGTTTCATGCCGCGCAAATTGATTTCCTTATAACCCGCCAAAGCCTTCGCAACGGCGCCGCGGCTCTTGGTAAACGAAGGCGGATCCAGCATCACCACATCCCATTGCCGGCCCTCCTTTGCCCATTCACGCAGCTGGTCGAACGCATTCGCACAAATGAAGCTGCAGCGGTCGCCCACCCCGTTGAGCTCGGCATTCTCGCGGCATAAGGCAACCGCTTTTTCCGATACATCAATACCAGTAACATGGCTTGCACCCCAGACGGCGGCAGCCACTTCAAAAGATCCGGTATAGCAGAACGCCCCCAGCACATCGGCTCCTTTCACCACGGGCGCAATCGCGCGGCGGTTGTCCTGCTGGTCAAGAAAATAACCGGTCTTCTGTCCGTTCTCCAGATCCACCCACATACGGATGCCATTTTCGGTGATGGTGATCCGGGTGTCGAAAGGGGCGGAAAGAAAAGCCTTCTGCTGCGGCATTCCTTCCAGCTCACGCACCGGCACATCATTGCGCTCGTAGATGCCCCGCGGTTTGAATATCAGCTCCAGTGACCGAACGATGGCGGGCTTCCACAGATCGATACCCAGTGCAAGGGTTTGCACTACAAAATAATCGTTGAACTTGTCAATGATCAGTTGCGGAAGGCCGTCGGCCTCGCCAAATACAAGGCGGCAGTTTTCCGTATAGCCCAGACGACAGCGATAGGCCCAGGCCTCCTGGATGCGTCGATGAAAGAAATTCTCATCAATCTGCTCGGAAGGGTCGCGGGAAAGGATACGCATCGCAATCTGCGAACCTGGATTATAATAGCCCCTGCCGACAAATTTCTTGTCGACCGTAAACAGATTGACGATTTCACCCGGTTGGGCCGCAGCATCCATCAGCTTACCCGGATTCAGTTCGTTGCCGTACACCCAGGGGTGTCCGTTTTCGACCCGTTTGCCGATGTTTTTGCGCAGAAAAAGGCTCTTCATCCGGCAAATATACCTTTTACCGCTTCCCTATGGAATCCCGGACAATTTCAGCGAGATTTGCCGGCCATCAACGGGCCGTTTTTGACATTTTGACCGCATCGGGCAGCTTGGCAAAATCTTTGACACTATCTAAAAAAACCGTTAGAATCAACCGTTCACCTTAGAAAACAATGCTTTAGCAGAAAAATTAAAAATCAATATGGAACCCATGCAGGAAAAAAGTGAAGAAATGACACCCGAAGAACAAACCCGGGAAGGCGCGCAACCCGCCACTGCCGAAACGTAAACCCTACCCGAAACAGAGGCCGCTTCGGAAACCGATAAACTGAATAGTGAACTCAATGAAATGAAGGACAAATATGTGCGGTTGGTGGCGGACTTTGAAAATTACAAGAGAAGAAATGCTCGGGAAAGAATGGAGCTTATCCAAACCGCAGGGCGCGATGTGATCACCACCCTGCTGGATGTGCTCGACGATTGCGACCGTGCCGAAAAGCAAATGCAGGCTTCTGAAGACAATACCCAGTTGAAAGAAGGGGTGCAGCTTATTTTCAATAAGTTGCGTAATGTATTGCAGGCCAGGGGGCTCAAGGCAA
>JBIIDU010000285.1:0-3200 GCA_044238165.1 Ferruginibacter sp.
GCGATTTCAAGGGTGCGGACGCCATCGTTTGCCCCAGTGCGAGTTGTGCAGGTTTTGTCCGGAATTACTATTCCGGAATCTTCGACAATGCTTCGTCTGCCTATAATTCCATGAAATCTGTTACCGAAAACATCCATGAATTTTCAAGCTTTCTCACCGATGTACTCGACAAAGACGATTTCGGCGCCCGATTGCCTCTGAAAGCAACTTACCATGACAGTTGTGCGGCGCTCAGGGAGTGCAGGATCAAAAAAGGGCCGAGGCGGCTTCTTGCCAGAGTAGATGGGCTCGAACTGGTTGAAATGGCGGAAACCGAAACATGTTGCGGATTCGGAGGCAGTTTCTCCGTAAAATTTGATGGCATCTCAGGCGCAATGGCAGATCAAAAGATACATCACGCGACGGCTACCGGCGCCCGGACAATCATTTCAACCGATACCAGTTGCCTGATGCATCTGGAGGGGTATATAAAGAAAAAAGGACTTGACATGCAGGTCATGCATATCGCCGACGTCCTGGCCAGCGGCTGGGATTGAGACAGTCACTTTTCTTCAAAAGAATAAAAAGAAAACGCTATGGCCTATTGGCTGGTAAAGTCGGAGCCCTTCAAATACAGTTGGGAGCAGTTGCTGAAAGACAAACGGACCTTTTGGGACGGTGTGCGCAATTATGCCGCACGGAACAATCTCCAGGCAATGCAGAAAGGCGACCTGCTGCTTTTCTACCACAGCAATGAGGGGCTTGAAATCGTGGGCATCGCAGAACTGGTGAAAACGTCCTATCCCGATCCCACAACCGATGAAAAAGCCTGGGTAGTAGTCGATATCAGGCCGGTGAAAACACTCAAAAAACCGGTAACACTCAAGGCAATCAAGAACGAAAAGCGGCTTGCCGGCATGGACCTGCTCCGGCTTTCCCGTCTGTCTGTTCAGTCGGTAAAACCGGCTGAGTGGGAAGTCATCATGGAGCTTGCAGGGCAGTGATGAACGGATGCCACAAAAATTCCCGGGAATGAATGAACGTAAACATATCGTCGTACTGACCGGCGCCGGTATCAGCGCCGAAAGCGGATTGAAAACCTTCCGCGACAGCGATGGATTGTGGAACGGCTATGATGTGCGCGAAGTGGCTACTCCAGGCGCCTGGAAGCGAAACCCCGAGCTGGTGCTGGATTTTTACAACCAACGCCGACGCGATGTGGCGGCTGCTTCACCCAACCAGGCCCATCTTGATCTGGCAGCGCTTGAACAGCAGTTTGCTGTCTCCATTATCACCCAGAACATCGACGACCTGCATGAAAGGGCGGGCTCTAACAGGGTGCTCCATCTGCATGGCGAAATCTTCAAAATGCGCAGTGAACTCGATACCGAAAAGACCTATCCTGTGTTTGGCGACATGCAGCCCGGAGCCCTGGCGGAGGACGGAGGCCTGTTGCGTCCGAACATCGTATGGTTCGAGGAACCGGTACCGATGATGGAACAGGCCATGAAACTTATGAACGACTGTGATCTGTTTGTGATTATCGGAACCTCGCTACAGGTTTATCCTGCGGCCTCCCTGCTGCATTATGCCCCGCCGTTTCTCCCGATTTATCTGATTGACCGGAAAATTCCCGACGTAAATCTGCCTGCAAACTGCACCTGTATCGAAATGCCTGCAACAAAAGGAGTTCGGGAGCTTACCCGCTTGCTGCATCCCTAAAAAGACGGTAATATCTATTTTTTTTCCTTTTTCGTTATCCGCTCAAGGAAAATGATTCCCTGCTTTTCCAGTTCGGCCAATACAGGTGTATAGATTTCAGGGGACGTAGGTATTTGCACACCTCTGAGTTGTATTTTGTTTTCCAGAATCAGGCAGGCGGCAATGCCCAAAGGCAAGCCCACCGTTTTCGCCATCGCTGTCCGGAGATGGTCGGTGCCCTTCACCAGCAGTGTGCTCAGCGCAAGCTTGTCGTCAAATTCAATTTCATGCTGCATCACAATCATGTCCTTGTCTTTTTCCTGCATCGCCAGTTTGTTTTCCAGCAGGTATTGCAACACATCCGCCGAAGTTTGGGCCTTCGCGGGAACAGGGATGTCTTCATAAAAGCCGAGAAAAGTGAACAGCTCCTTATTTCCGGCGTTTACATAGGGTAGGATAGGAGCCGCCCAGGATCTGAGGGTCATTCCGGATGTGTTCAGTTTTATCTGGTCATCGGTAAGCCCTGCAGCAGCAACGGCCTGCCATGCCGAACAAAAAACCGGGTATCTAAGTGTGGTGCGTATGAATGTGGAAACTCCGTCCAGGCCATAGAGCGGAATATAGCTTAGCGAATCACGATTGGCATAGGCGGAAAGGTCGCCCAGGCCCTCGATGCTAACTATCTCGCAATCGGCAAACAATTTTTCATAAGGTACCCTTTTTTCAAGCCCATCTTCCAGAAAAATAGCCCCGGCCTTACCCGCCAAAACAACATTGCGGGGGTTCCAGCTGATTTTATAATGCCATGGATTGTCATCTGATTCAGGTGCTACCAGACCACCGCAATGGCTTTTGAAGGAGGAAACAAGCACCTGTCCGTTTTTCCGGATATGATCGAGCAGGCGCATTGCGCTCATATGGTCAATGCCCGGGTCGAGTCCCATTTCGCATAGGAAGAGCAGGTTTTTGTCCCTGACTTCCCTGTCAAAAGCCCGGATGGTGCTGTCTACATAGGACGCGGTAAGCAGGTGCTTTCCGAAATGGATGCAATCTTCCGCTATGAGATGATGCAGGGCAGGGGGCATCATCGAAATGACCAAATCTGCCCTTTTCACCAGCGTACTCCTTGCAGCCGCATCGTTGATGTCGCAACCTATGGCGTCCACTTCGGGCGACTCGCCGGTTTTCAGCAGGATCTGCTCCCGGTTGGCATCGGCAATAAGAAATTTCCACCCTCTTTTTCCGGCCTCGGTCCGCAAAAAGTCAATCAGCACCGTAGCGGATTTCCCTGCGCCGAAAAGTAAGATTGTCTTCACAGAAATAATTTGGGTGAAAGGTAAACCGACCGGTGTATTTAACCGAATTTTTTTCGCCGGGAAGGTCCTGAGAGGGCCTGTTTCAGGATCGGAAAAACAGCGCCCGGCACACCCCGGAAATGTGCATAAATACCTGTGAAAAAGCCCTCAAAAAAGGGCCGGAAAACAAGGCGGAAAGGCTTATTTGGAGTACATTCGCATACC
>JBIIDU010000286.1:0-3197 GCA_044238165.1 Ferruginibacter sp.
GAATTCCGGTAAATACCAAAAGCTGCAGGTACTTAAGAAAGCGGTCGGACAGCGACTTGAAATTAGCCATAGACGATATGGGAAAGATAGGATAAAACGGATGAACCGGAATGCGCAGCGGCAGAAAAAGAAATGATGTAAATCAGCACCGGGGATTGTTTAGCCCATAAATTTGAACCCTCACATGGTGCCCCCCTTCCCGATATTCCGATTGCTGACCGGCGTCGTATTTTTCCTGCTGGCGATGCAGATGATAGAAAACGCCCTGCAACGGCTTGCAGGCCGGCGCTTCAAGATTTTTCTCAAAAAACATACGCAAAGCAAGTTCCGTGCGGTAAGCGGCGGGGTGCTGGTGACGGGCATACTGCAAAGCAGTTCAATCGTCAATCTGCTGGTACTCGGACTGATCGGTGCCGGAGTCATTCAGATGGAAAACGGTCTCGCCCTGTTGCTGGGTTCGAACCTGGGCAGTACTATCAACAGCTGGCTGTTGGCCGGCGTGGGATTCAGTTTCAGTATAGACGACTACATGCTGCCTGTGACCGCAATCGCCGGGCTCGGTATGTTTCTCACCAAACGCGAAAAAATAGGGTATACCCTATTCCGCTTTCTGTTCAGCCTGGCCTTCCTCTTCATAGCGCTGGATTTCATCAAAAACGGAATGTCCGGTTTGGTGGAGACCACCCGACTGATTTCCTGGGAAAATTACCCAACGGCGCTCATAGTGGTGGCGGGACTGCTGATCACCGCCCTGGTACAATCGAGTTCAGCCACAATGGCCATTGCACTCAGTGCCCTGTATGCCGGCGGCATCAGCCTGATGGCAGCGATGGCACTCGTACTGGGGGCCGAGGCTGGAACATCGCTCAAGCTTTTTCTGGCAGCAGCAGGAAATGCGCCGGTGAAAAAAAGAGTGGCCTTGGGCAATTTCCTTTTCAATGTGGTTACCATGGTGGTGGTGTATCTCTTGCTCCACCCCGCTGTGCAACTGGTGACGGCTGTTTGCGGGAGCGGGAACCCGCTGATGGCACTGGTGCTGTTTCAAACCCTTGTCAACCTGCTGGGCATCCTGATTTTCTGGCCTGTGTTGGGGCCATTTGGCCGCTGGCTCAACCGCAGGTATTCCGACAACGGGAACGAGAGCCTCTTCATACATAAGGTATCACCTGAAAACAACGATGCCGGACTCGAGGCGCTGGAAAATGAGATCCGGCATTTTAGCGGCGATGTCATCCTGCATCACCTGGATGCATTTCACCCCGGCGTATCGCTTTCCCTGCCTGTGAAAGCACACAGCCAATTCGATAGGAAGACGACATCGGAGAAATACGATTACATAAAATTTCTGCATGGGCGGATGCATACATTCGCGCTGCAACTTCAGAAAGTGATTGCCGATGCGCATGATACGGAGCGCCTTGACCAACTGATGGCGGCCATCCGCAACCTCATGTATGCCGCCAAAAGCATACACGATGCCCGTGGCGATATCGGCCAGATGAGCCAGTCATCGAACGAAATCAAGTATGGATTCTATCTTCAGGCCGATGCCCTCATGCTTCAGTTTTACGACCGGGCCGCCCGATTGCTCGCAGAAACCCCTCCGGACAAACGGCAGGACGAACTGAGCGCCCTTTTCAGGCAGCTCAACGAAGGATATACGGGCAATCTGCAGGCCTTATACAAGGAAAACCTGAGCAAGGGCGTTTCGGAAACAGAAATTTCGACAATGATCAATTTCAACCGTTCTCTTTACACGGCCTACAAATCAGTGGCCTTCGCACTCAAGGATTTGCTGCTCGATGAAAAACAGGCAGCTTATTTTGATACGCTGCCGGGGTTTATACGCTAAGTAGGGTGGCATCTATTTTTCACGCAAGGATGAAAGAGAGGAAAGGCTTCAAGAATTTGAGGGTTCAAGATCTTTGAGATGACCGCTTGTCAGGCAAAGGGCTCCCGATCTGGGCACTCCGTCGCTTTCATTTCAGCAATATGAATTTATACGAAAGTGACTTTACTTTTAGCCCAAATATTTCCCCGTATAATGCCGATATGATAGCTGTTTGTGCCAATAAAATTGGTGCATTACAAATATCCAATCGGCATGGTCCATTACAGATATCCAATCTCTCTAACTTCAGGCAATTAGTTGAAGGTCAAGCGCTGACATCGGCATTAGTAACGACAAGGCACACGAGCCGACAGTGCGCCAGTCAGGGCCAGACAGGGAGAATAGGATGCATCTTATTCCCCTCCTTTGGAGGGGCCAGGGGAGGCCCATCTACATCTCTCTAACTTCAAAAAGTTAGCCTCTGTTTTCTATTTCTTAAAATCTTGGCAATCGGTATTAATCAGCCCAGTTGAACCCGCTTATAGGAAAAAGGACTAGCTTCGCAATTCATTATAATTTAATTTCAAATGAAGAAAAGCACATTTTTTTTAACCATAGTAAGCAGTTTTTTTACAATGGTTTTATTCAGCTCCTGTAAAAAAGATGCACAACCGGCAAAAACCCAGGAGCAAGAAATTGAAATTGCGCTTGACAAATTTGCTTCGGATCTGACGGCCACCCCTCCTACTCCTGCAAATCTTAACGCCAGCATCAAGGCATACATGCTGGCCAATCCTTCTTACTTCTACGGATCTACCGTAACACTGATTGACCCTGCAACGAAACTGGCTACCTACAGTCCTTACTGGTACAGAAGAAACGGGGGACTCGATTCTATAAATCTGGCTGCCGATCCGACTTACCGGATCAATGAACAACCCTGGCTCCGTCAGTCATTATTCAGCGGTAATTCCATGTGGACTTTCCCCTATTTTGATGCTGGTGGCGGAGATATCTGGATGAAAACAAGAACTGTTCCGGTCAAAGTGGGCGGCACGATCATAGCAATAGCCACCACCGACTTCCAGGTTCAGTAAAACAAGCTTTTAGCAAATAAACTTCCTTAGGTTGTGCTCGAACTTTGACCCATCTTAAGTCCTCACAATCAGATTATACCGGAACGAATTCAGTTTGCCGACCACAATACCCCGAAGGGGGTATTTTAGCCTATTAACACAGGAGCCACAGGCATTTTGTGTACTTTTATAGGAATGCGCGGAGCCCGGTTCATTTTTCTGATGCTAGTGCTGTTGGGTTCCGAAGCGGGTGCTCAGTTGAAATTTTTGTTCAACAAAAGCCCGTTGCG
>JBIIDU010000287.1:0-3186 GCA_044238165.1 Ferruginibacter sp.
TTTCTCCATACTACGGCAGTTTCCCTGAAGCAGTTGGCGGGTGCTGCCGGAGAGGGATGCCTGGGTCTGCCCCGACTTGTCGAGCATACGGATATCATTGACGGAGGTATAGCCCAGCAGGTGTAGGTTCCGGAAAGCCTTGTAGAAAGTGGAGTCGGAACGGACCCTTTCCACAAATGCTGGCACATCCAGTTTCTTGCCCACCACCACTTCCGAAAGCACAATGGTGCGCATCCCAACCTGCACAGAGCTGTCGTTTCCCTCTTTTTTCTGACCAAAAACAGGAGAGAAAAATGAAAAGAATAAAAAGTATGAAATATTGATTTTCAATACTTTAAAAAAATAATTGACAATTTAAATCACTTTGGAAACAGCATACGGTAATCCACCCGCACCCTACCCTTGCTGATATCGTCCAGCTTCCGCTTGATCATGGTTCTCCGCAGCGGCTTCATATAGTCGATAAAGAGCTTTCCCTCTATATGGTCGAATTCATGCAGGGCAACCCTAGCCGTAATCCCTTCAAATGTCCGGGTGCATTCATTGAACTGCTCGTCGAAATAACGGAGTGTGACCTGTTCCTTCCGCACCACATCTTCCCGGATTCGGGGAATACTCAAACAACCCTCATTATGAGAACAATCCCTACCCCCGGAGGACAAGATCTCCGGGTTGATAAAAACCTCCTTATACCCCGGCGCATCGGAATATTCCTCATCGCCCGGTTCCCATTGATTGAAATACTGGGTAGTATCCACCAAAAACAGGCGCAACGAACGGTTTACCTGTGGAGCGGCAATACCCACCCCGTTGCTGTTGTACAGGGTTTCCCACATATCGGCAATTAGCAAACCCAAATCAGGAAAATCAGGATCGATCGGATCCGCCACTTTGCGCAACACAGAAGAACCGTAAGCCACAATAGGTAGTATCATAAATTGAATTTCAATCAGTTATAATTATACACAGAATATTAAATTCAAATTTTTAATCCCCTGCAAAATTACCGCATTTATCAGTCGGTATCTGTTTTACGCCGTTAAAAAATCAGTGCCCCTGCCAGAAAGATACTCCTGCAACATAATGGCTGCGGCAATCTGGTCGACATTGCCCTTCACCCGCCTGTCCTTTTTCTTCATACCCATCTCCAGCATGGCGTTCCGGGCCATAACCGAGGTCATCCGTTCGTCCACTTCCTTCAGGCTTATGCCGGGAAAGGCTTTCCGGATTTTCCGAACAATTCCCCTCACAAGCGGAGTTGCATGGGTATCGCCCCCATCGCTGTTTATCGGCATGCCGATGATGATTTCTTCCACCATTTCCTTAGCCAGATATTCCTTTAAAAAATCCAGCAGTTTCGGGCTTTCAAGAGTGGTCAGCGCAGTGGCTATGATCTGGCCCGGATCGGTCACGGCAATTCCGGTGCGCTTCGCTCCATAATCTATTGCCAGAATTCTTGCCATGAGCTCCGTATTATGGTTTTGTCAGCAGGTCGGTAATCACAAAAAAAGAAAATAGCACAGATGCCACTCCATTGGTAGTAAAAAAAGCCATATTTACCCGGCTCAGGTCCCCCTGTTTCACCAGCCGGTGCTGGTAAAACAATAATGCTGAAAAAATCAATAACCCTGCCAGATACCAGCCGCCGCGGCCACCCCAGGAGCCGGCCAGGGCCAGGGAAAGTACTGAAAATACGTGGAGCAGGGATGATACCCGTAGCGCTCCAGTCGCCCCAAGGGCCACAGGCACCGAACGCAGGCGCTGCGCCTTGTCAAAATCCTCATCCTGCAAAGCGTAAATAATATCAAAACCGGCCACCCAGCCAAGCACTGCCAGCGATATCAGCACAGGCTCAAGCGCAAAGGAACCCGTAGCCGCCAGATAGGCTCCTACGGGAGCAAGTCCGAGCGCCAACCCCAACACAAGATGGCACCAGGCGGTAAACCTTTTGGTATAGCTGTAGAACAACAATACGAACAGCGCAACAGGCGAAAGCCGGAAGCAGAGCGGATTAATAAACCAGGTGCAGCAAACAAAAAGCAGGCAGCAAATCACCACCAGGCCCAGTGCGCTGTTTTGAGTTATTTTTCCGGAGGGAATTTCGCGCATGGCGGTACGCGGATTCCTGCTGTCGATATCAGCATCAAGCCAGCGGTTGAACGCCATGGCAGCCGTCCGGGCCAGCACCATACAGGCCAGCACCAGCAACAATTTCCTGCCGGTGCCTGAATAGGACAAATCGGTGAGTTTTCCCATCCAGCCTGTTCCGGGCAATTGCTGCCGGATGCTCGTCAGTCCCCAGCATAAACCTACAAGGGCGAACGGAAGCGCAAATACCGTGTGGGAAAATTTGACCAGACTGAGATAATTCCTGATTGCCATGATTGTATTGCAGCTTAGCGTCCGGATTTGGCAGGTAAGTTCCGGCGGATGAGTTGCCAAAGTACCACTCCTGCAGCGGTGGCCACATTCAGCGAATGCTTCATGCCCAGTTGCGGTATTTCAATGCACCCGTCGCACAACTCCAGTGTGCCCTCCTCCACTCCGCTCACTTCATTGCCGAAAATCACTGCGGTCTTTCCACCGGCCGGGGTTTCGAAATCCTGCAGAAAATGGCTGTTCCGGGTTTGCTCCACCGCCCAGACCGAGTAGCCTTCTTCGCGCAACTTCTGAATCGCCCGGGCCGTATCGGAAAAATGCAACCAGCGGACCGTTTCTTCCGCACCGAGCGCGGTTTTGCGAATTTCCTTGTGCGGCGGCACAGCCGTATATCCTGTTATGTATAGGGCTTCCAGCAAAAAGGCATCGGCCGTTCGGAACACACTGCCCACATTGTAGGCGCTGCGGATGTTTTCGAGCACGGCAACCACCTGATTTTTTTTGGCCAACCGGAAATCCTCCGCCGATTTCCGTCCGAGCTCGTCCATACGCAGTTTGATCATATTCTGTGAGGTGCGCAAAAGTAATTCACAACCGCCACAATCGACCCGATAAAAGGAGGCAAGACCGTATTTTTGTCTCCTTTCACCGTCCGCAAAAATCATGGCAAAAGAGAAGGCAGACACTCCGCTCATGCAACAGCACCAGGCCATCAAGGCCCGGTACCCTGATGCCCTCCTGCTTTTCCGGGTGGGCGATTTCTATGAGACCTTCGGCGACGATGCTGTCAAAACTTCGGCCGTACTG
>JBIIDU010000062.1:0-11301 GCA_044238165.1 Ferruginibacter sp.
GGTTGCGGAAAACGATGCCCTGATTTTGCCGACCATCCTCTCGCGCACCCAGCTTGTCAAGGTTCCCCCGATTGAAGAGACCGACCTTATTTCCGCGCTCGAAACGAACAAGAACCAGCCGCACGAAAGGGCCGTGCAGATTGCCGGGATTTGCGAGGGCAATTACCGGGAAGCTCTTCAGCTGGCTGCCAGCACCGACGAAAACTGGCAACCCGTTCTGCGCGAATGGCTTAACCTGATTGTGATGCACAAAGTAGCCGCACAGATCAAATGGGTGGATGAGATGGCCAAGACCGGCCGTGAAAAACAAAAGCAGTTTCTGCGGTATTTCACCCACCTGCTCGAGCTTTCGCTCCGGATTGAAAACGGCGTGCCTGCCAAAGCCTTGCCCGATGAGCTTGATTTTGCCGCCCGCATCAACAAGCTCTGCGGCTTTTACCAGCAGGAAGCCATCATCGGCGAACTGGGCAGGGCCGACTATCATATTGAGCGGAATGCCAATGCCAAAATGCTGTTTCAGGCCCTCACCATCAAATTGCACCATATTATTAGGAACAATTCACTAATTTTGATGCATTGAGCAGAGAGGAGAACGAGAGGGCGATGCCACTCCGCCATATTGCCGGCGGAAAAAAGATTCAGGGAGATTTGTGGCCCATCGCAGGTTTGGGAAAATTGCCAGAAGAATTCGCACAGAGACCCGTTCTCTGAACCGGAGTGAAACAGCCGAAGTCCGCCCCCGGGTTGGCCCGGCACATCATAATTTTTCCATCGCTTAGACCTCGCCCGCAATTCCGCGGGGCCATTCTCTCCAATTTCAATACCGTTTTTGGGTCGGAATACAGGCGTAGCCTTCCTTTTCCGATTGGATTCCGGTCAACAATCAGCATAAAAGCATAATGGATTAAATTTATGGGATGTGGTAGTTGCGGAACGGCAGGGGGTTGCGGGAACAAGGGTGCCTGCTCCAGTGGCGGGTGCAACCGCATGAATGTCTACGACTGGCTGGCCAATCTGCCGTTCAGCGATCCTGAAAGCAGTTGCCGTGTTGTGGAAGTGAGTTTCAACAACGGCAGCCGGAAGGATTATTTCCGAAATACAGGATATGCCCTTTACCAGAAGGGCGACTGGGTGGCGGTGGAAGGCGTCAACGGATTTGATGTGGGGGCAGTAAGCCTCACCGGAGAACTGGTGCGGCTTCAATTGAAAAAGAACAATATCCGCGAAGACAGCGCCGACATCAAAAAAATCCTGCGCATGGCCAACGATACCGATATCAGCAAGCTCCGCGAATCGAAGGCCCGCGAAAAATCGGTGATGATCCGCAGCCGTGCCGTTGCCCGGCAGCTCAACCTGAACATGAAGGTGGCCGAAGTGGAAGTACAGGCCGACGGGCGCAAAGCCACTTTCTTTTACATTGCCGATGAGCGCGTCGATTTCCGCGAGCTCATCAAAGTCTACGCCAACGAGTTCAAGGTAAAGGTGGAAATGAAACAGATCGGCGCACGGCAGGAAGCCGGAAAAGTAGGCGGCATCGGCAGTTGCGGAAGAGAATTGTGCTGCAGCACCTGGCTCAGCGATTTCAAGAGCGTGAACACCAATGCGGCCCGCTACCAGAACCTCAGCATCAACCAGACCAAGCTCAGCGGCCAGTGCGGCCGTCTCAAATGCTGCCTCAACTTTGAGCTTGACACCTACCTCGACGCCCTGCAGAATTTCCCCAACGACTGCGATACCATCGAAGTGGCCCGCAGCCGTGCTTTTCTGGTGAAGAAAGATATTTTCCGCAACCTCATGTGGTACAGTCTGCCTGAAAGCACCAAGCAGTACCCGCTTACCATTGAGCGCGTCCTCAAAATCAAGACACTCAACCAGCAGGGCATTAAGCCCGATGAGCTGGAGGCGGTGGAAGTACTCAGCAAAAAAACCGTGGAAGTGGAGCCTACGTATGCCGATGTGGTAGGGCAAATCAGCCTGAAGAGTCTCGAGAAAGTAAGCCGCAAACGTAGAACGAGCAGCAATGAAAACCCCCGTCAGCCGCAAAACCGGTCTCCGCGCGGCGACAATCGCGGACCCCAGCAACGCGGAAACCAGGCAGGCAGCAGGCCTTCCGGAGGCAACCCAAACCAGCAGCGCCAGCCGCAAAACCGTCCGCAGCAGGGCAACGGACCGCGTCCGGCCCGGGGCAACAATCCCCGCGGACCTCAGCAACGGCCCCAGCAGGGAAGAGGCGGCAACAATCCGCGCGGCCAGGGGAACCCGCCCGCACCACCGGCCTGAGCAACGGCATCGGATAAACGATAACAGCACGGTACCATGTCAATAGCGGTCAACGGCCTCGTTAAAAATTACGGTCCGCAGGTGGCGGTCAACCGGATTTCATTTTCCATAGCAAAAGGAGAAGTGGTTGGATTTCTCGGTCCCAACGGCGCGGGGAAAAGCACCACGTTCAAAATGATCACCGGCTATCTGTGTCCCGATGCCGGCGACATATCGGTTTGCGGAAAGCCGGTATGGCCCGATACAATGGCGGCCAAGGCAAGGATTGGTTACCTCCCCGAGTCGAATCCCCTTTATACAGACATGTATGTGCGCGAATACCTGCGCTTTGCCGGCAACGTCCACCGGGTACCCGGTTTGACGGAGCGCATCGAACAGGTGATTGACCTGGTGGGTCTTCGTCAGGAGGCGAATAAGAAAATCGCCCAGCTCAGCAAAGGATACAAGCAACGAACAGGTTTGGCTGCGTCGCTCATTCACGATCCTGAGGTGCTGATTCTCGATGAGCCTACTACCGGCCTCGACCCCAACCAGATCGCAGATATCCGTACGGTCATCAAAGATCTGGGTCGGCAGAAAACCATACTCTTCTCTTCTCATATCATGCAGGAAGTGGAGGCGGTATGCAGCCGGGTAATCATCATCAACAAGGGAAGCATTGTAGCCGACGACGAACTTGCAAAACTGCAGGAACGCGGCAGGGGAGAAAGTGGAGTACTCGTGGAATTCAGCCGGCAGCCCGATGCGGCCCTTCTTCCGGGCCTGCAACATGCCACCGGTGTGGAAGCTCTTTCCGGTACACGCTTCCGGATAGCTACCGGTAACGCAGCGGCACTCCGTCAGGAGATCCTCCAAATGGCCACACAGCATTCTCTCGACATCGTGTCGCTGCAAAATGCCGGCCAAAATCTTGAAGGCATTTTCAGGCAGTTGACCGGTCAGTCCTGATTGAATATGTCCAATATTCACACCCGCTTGATAATATTCCCGGCAAGGATGCCGCTAAATGAATTTTATTTGCAAACATTTTAACCATAAAAAAGCAAGCAGTACCATGAGCTACATCGCCTCTTTGCATGCCCGGCAAATTCTTGACAGTCGCGGCAACCCCACCGTGGAAGTGGATATCCTCACAGAAAATGAATATCTGGGCCGTGCTGCGGTACCCAGTGGCGCCAGCACGGGTATGCACGAAGCAGTGGAACTGCGCGACGGAAAGAAAAATTATTACGGGGGCAAGAGCGTGCTAAAAGCGGTCAACAATGTCAACACTACCATTGCCAAAGAATTGCTGGGATGGGATGTGGCCGACCAGACCGGTATTGATGCACGGCTGATCCAACTCGACGGAACCCCCAACAAAAGCAAGCTGGGTGCAAATGCCATGCTGGCCGTAAGCTTGGCTGTGGCGAAAGCGGCCGCCCTGGAAGCCAACCTTCCGCTGTACCGTTACATAGGAGGCACCAATGCCTGTATGCTGCCGATGCCCATGATGAACATCCTCAACGGGGGCGCCCATGCCGACAATAAGATTGATTTCCAGGAATTCATGGTGGTGCCGGTCGGTGCCTCCACATTCAGCGAGGGCTTGGCCTGGGGTGTGGATATATTCCATGCGCTTAAAAACGTATTGAAGAAAAAAGGCTTCAGCACCAATGTGGGCGACGAAGGCGGTTTTGCCCCGAATATCCAAAGCAACGAAGAGGCCATTGAAACCGTGCTTACCGCCATACAGGCTGCCGGTTACAAGACAGGCAGCCAGATCATGATTGCCATGGATGCCGCCAACAGCGAGTTGTGGGACGCCAAGAAGAAAAAATATGTTTTCCATAAAAGCAGCGGGAAGGAAATGACGAGCGAGCAGCTGGTGGCATACTGGGAGGGCTGGGTAAAGAAATACCCCATTTGCTCCATTGAAGACGGCATGGCCGAGGATGATTGGAAGGGCTGGAAACTGCTTACCGAAACTATCGGTGCCAAATGCCAGCTGGTGGGTGACGACCTCTTTGTGACGAATGTCACCCGGCTGTCGAAAGGCATCCGCGAAGGCATCGGCAATGCGCTGCTCGTGAAAGTAAACCAGATCGGCACCCTCACCGAAACCATCAACGCGGTGAGCATGGCCCAACGGAACGGTTATAATACCATCATGAGCCATCGGAGCGGTGAAACAGAGGATACGACCATTGCCGACCTGGCCGTGGCCCTCAACTGCGGACAAATCAAGACCGGATCTGCCAGCCGTACCGACCGAATGGCCAAGTACAACCAATTGATTCGGATTGAAGAAATGCTGGGCGAAAGCGCCATTTATCCGAAAGGAAGCATTAATTTCAGTAAATAGTTCACCCTGCTTCGTCCTCCAAAGAGTGAAGCAGGAAAATTTTTACCCCCATGAAGAAACTGATTGCGACCCTGCCGGCCTGGATCAAAAACAAGTATCTGCTGGCCGGGGCCCTTTTCCTGAGCTGGATGTTCTTTTTTTCCGACAAGGATATATTATCGGTGTTGGAGAAAAGAAAAAAACTCAATGAATTGATAAACAGTGAGATACGATTGTCGGAAAACATCAATTCTGCTAAATTGGAGCAGCGTCAGCTTCAGACCGATGTGGAAACTATCGAGCAGTATGCCCGGGAGAGGTACCTGATGAAGAAAGAAAATGAGGATTTGTTTGTCGTAAAAAAATCCGTAAAATAGTTATCTTACTATGCAATATTCGATTTCCTGTGGCGTTATAGTACCGGATATTGATAATTAATTTTTTAACAAGCAACTTTTACTTATGCAACTCTTCACTCAGGAAGACCTGTTACGCTATGTGTACGGGGAAACAACTCCGGAAATCACCACCGCCATCACCGAAGCCATCCAGAACGACTGGCAATTGAAAGAAGAATACCAGCAGTTGATGCTGGTAAAAAGCCAACTGGATACTTTAAGGCTATCGCCCAGCCGCAGAACCATCGATGCCATCATGGATTACGCGCAGAAAGCGGTGGAAACCGAGATTTCAGCCGGCTGACGGTAGCCATTTCGGATTACATAACTTCGTCCCGGACCTGTCCGGGACTTTTTTATGACCAAGAAACAACGCTACGAATTTCTGATTGATTATTTTCTGAAGCACGCTCCCGATGCCGAAACGGAGCTAAACTATGGTAATCCCTTTGAACTGCTGGTAGCCGTGATGCTTTCGGCCCAGTGTACCGACAAGCGGGTGAATATGGTTACTCCTGCTCTTTTTGCCCGTTATCCCGATGCACAGTCCATGAGCCGGGCCAGTTTTGACGAACTTTTCCCGCTCATCCGAAGCATTTCTTACCCCAACAGCAAAACCCGGCACCTGATTTCAGCGGCCGGCATGCTTATGGAGGATTTCAACGGCGAAGTGCCCATGGAGGTGGATTTGCTGGTGAAATTGCCCGGGGTAGGCAGAAAAACGGCAAATGTGATCACTTCCGTGATTGACAATCAGCCTAATATGGCCGTCGATACCCATGTATTCCGGGTCAGCGCCCGGATCGGGCTTACCACTGCTGCCAAAACCCCGCTGGCGGCCGAAAAACAACTGATTCGCCATATTCCTGCCGGTCATGTGCACCGGGCCCACCACTGGCTTATTTTACATGGCCGCTACCGTTGCCTGGCCCGGAAACCCCTTTGTGCGGGTTGCGGAATTTCAACAATCTGCAAATATTTCCAAAAGTCACAGCAGGTTAAAAAATAATTCGGAGAAATCGATTAATTTGCCTTGTTCATTATTCACAAATCTGGACGTTGGAAAATGCATTGTATGAAGAAAACGGGGATTATCGCTTTGTGTATTTTGTTGTTCGCATGCGTACAGCGTGCAGCCGGGCAATATTACTTCTACGATAACAACTCCTATGCCAATCCCGTACTTTTTGAATTGGGCGGGTCGGTAGGATCCATGAATTGCCTTACCGACATTGGCGGCAAGCAGGGTCTGGGCAAGCCCTTCCTCAAGGATCTCAATTTCGGAAAGATGCGCATGTGCGGTAGTATTTATCTGAGCGCTACGTATAATGAAGCTTTGACCCTTCGCCTTGAGGGTACCTGGGGCGGTATTCGGGCTTTCGACAGCATACTGGAAAATGTGAAAGCCAGTACCAACGGCCGTTACGAGCGAAACCTCAGTTTTCGCAGCAAGATTTCCGAGATTTCTGCGATAGCGGAAATCCATCCTCTTTTTCTTTTTGTGAACTGGAGTATGCGCGATCAGGATCCTCCGCGGATTTCGCCTTACCTGCTGGGTGGTGTGGGCTTTTTCTCCTTTAATCCGCAGGCTAAGAACCGCGACGGAAAGTATGTTGACCTTCAGCCCCTCAGCCTCGAAGGCCAGGGGTTTCGTTCTTATCCTGACAGAAAACCCTATAAACTCAGTCAGATCAATTTCCCCGTCGGCCTCGGCGTACGCTACGAGCTTTCCGGGGCTTTCAATGTCCGGGCGGAAGTTGTACACCGCATCGTGAATACCGACTATCTGGATGATGTAAGTACACGCTATGTAGACCCTGTATTGTTTTCAACGGAAGGCGGGCTTACCGGAAACCAGCTCAGGGATGCCATTGATTTGTCGTCCAACGACAGGCTCAACCCTGGAGGTCCAACGGGCGAATTCCGAAAAACATCAGGAGGCATTCGTGGGAATCCCAAAAACAACGACAGCTACTTCACTATCAATTTCAAAATCGGATATAATTTCGGAAGACAGTCCCGTTAGAAAATCCGGAACGGGCGCTATGCAGGCATAACCTGTGTTTATTTCGTTTCAAATAGATCCTTCTTCTCCACAACCTTCACCTTGTCTTTTTCCTTCAGGGTTTTGCTGACGGCCTCATAGGGTCCGCTCACTACCTTCTCACCCGGTTTCAATCCTTCTGTGATTTCAATATAGTTGATATCCTGAATGCCGGTTTTCACGTTTACTTTTTTCAGCGTGGCGTCTGCCTGCACTACGAATACCACCACATCAAGATCTTCCATCTCGGCAGCTTCGGTTTCTTTTTCCGCCTTTACGGCCTTTACAGTTCCCGCGAGCGTATCTGTCTTATCGCGTGTGGTCACTGTGTTGATGGGCACACTGGGCACATCCGTGTGCGTTTGTGTCTGAATATCGGCACTGGCGCTCATGCCCGGTTTGAAGGGAAAGGAACCCTTGCCCAGTAAATCGGCATAGCTCTCCGGTAAAAGCCGCACATACACTTTGTAATTGGTCACGTCGGTGCTGGTATTCGACAAGGCGGTTGATACGGCTGAAGCGCCGTTGTTGCTGCTGGCGATCTGTGTGACAATCGCTTTGAATTTACGCTCGTTGAAAGCGTCGATGGTCACAATCGCGCTGTCGCCCAGATGCACTTTGGGAATGTCGCTTTCACCTACATCCACCCGCACTTCAATCTTGTTCATATCGGCAATGCGCAAAATTTCGGTTCCCACATTGAAACTGTTGCCGGCAACCTTTTCGCCCAGTTTAACATTCAGCAGACTCACTACGCCGTCCATTGGCGCCACAATCACAGTTCTGCCGAGATCCTTGTTGGCCCTGGCCAGGTTGACCCTGGCGCTTTGCACCGAAGCCTCCACGCTCCTGATGCTTTGTGTGGCGGCTTTATAATTGGCCTGGGCGGTGCGGTAAGCGGCTTCGGCTGTGTTGAACTCATTGCGGCTGATGACCTTGTCATCAAAAAGCCGCTTCTGCATGTTGTAGGTTTTTGTTGCCTGGTCCAGTTGCGCCTGAACCGCTTCCCGTGCGGCCTGCGAATTGCTTACCTGTGCCTCGCTCTGGCGCACCGCACTTGCGGCCTGGTCGGACTGAAGGCTGTAGATGTCCGCATAGATGCGTGCCAGCACCATCCCCTTGCGCACCGTGTCTCCTTCCTTCACTGTGAGCGCCGTGATTTCTCCGCTGATATCCGGACTTACTTTCACTTCCACTTCCGGATAAATTTTTCCGCTGGCATTCACCGTTTCGATGATGGTTCTTTTTTTCACTTCTTCAGCGGTCACTTTGATGCCTTCATCCTTGCCCAGTACGCCGGTCAGTTTTAGCACCAGCAGGCCCAATAAGGCTGCGCAGGAAACAATGATGATCCATTTGGTGGTCTTGCTCTTCATATTATTTGAGGTTGACGGTTTTGTTGTTCGCTAGAGTTTCAGCCCCTGCCCTCTGTAGAATTCCAGCACTTTCATTTTGAAGACATAATCGAACTGGTTCAATACATACTCCAGTTTTGCCCGGAAAAGGTTGTTTTGTGCGGTTATCAGCTCCAGCGTACCCAGCATACCGACGCCGTAACGCTTTTGCGCGAAATCATAAGCGCGCCCCGAGGCATCGACAGATTTTTTTCCTGCGTTGAATCGTTCCAGTGCCGTAAGTGCCGCGTTGTAGGCTTGATAGATGTCCTGCTTGATCTTCAGGTTGTCGGCCTGCTGCTGCAGTTCTACCGATTTGATGTTGAGTTTGCTGCGCTCCCATGAAGCACGTAAAGCCCCCCCGTTGAATACCGGTATATTCATGCTGATGCCGATGGTTTGCCGAAAGTTCTGGTCGAGTTGGCGGAACAAACCGCTCTTTCCGAACGTGTAGTTGCTGATTGGCGCCAGGGGATAAACGTCGTAATTGATGCCGGCCACATCCACCCTTCCCACAGGCGGATAGGAGAAAACGGTGCCGGTGATTTCCTGCGCCTTGTTGTTGAAGGCGGAGCTCAGGTTGCCGAAGGCGCTGATGGTGGGGTACATGCCTGCCCTGGCCGCTTCGGCGTTTTTTTGTGCCGCCTTGAGATTGAAATCATTCACCCGTTGCTGCGGCAGGTTCACTACGGCCAACGCATATACGGCCTCGGGCTGAAGGTCGGCTATTTTTTCGATCGGAATTTTTTCCACCGGTGGTGTGTCGAGTGCCAGTGCATAGGCGGCATCGAGGTTCATCACTGATTTGAGTGCCAGCAGGGCCAGGTTGTAATTTCCCTTTGCGGCAATCAGGTTGCTGCTGTCGCGGGCGGCCTGCGCTTCAAGTTCGGTGGCGTTCAATTCGGGCAACGCGCCGGCATCCACCAGTTTCCGTGTATTGCTCCATTGCGCCAAAGATTGTTCCAGCTGTACCGCCGCAATTTTTTCCTGCTCTCCGGCAAGCAACACCTGCAGGTAATTGTTGGCTACCGTCAGGGCAATATCATTTTTCAGTTTTTCGGTAGAGGCTTTGTTCGCCTGCACCTGCCACTCGTTGGCAAGGATGGTGTTTTTCCGGCTGTACCAGTTGAAAATCTGGGCGCTCGTCTGCATCTGCATGTTGGCCGAAACAAAACTTTGGGTGATAAGGCTGAAGTTGGTGGGGTCCTGGTTGCGGCCGTTGCTGAACGCGGGTCCGGTGCTGAAATTGACGGTAGGATATTGAGACTGTCGGCTTTGTTTCAGTTGGATTTCGGCAAAGCCTGTCTGGATTTCCGTTTGCTTTACACTGATATTGTTGGAAAGGGCGTAATCAACACACTTCTGCAAATCCCACTTTTCCTGTGCGGCAAGCGGAAGAACCAGGGCTCCGGCAAGTATCGATAAGAAAAGAGATTTTAGCATGCTTCAAAAGTAAACCATCGTTTCCTAAACCGGGGGCTGAATTTGATAAGCGGTAGTGTGTACTAGCGGAGCCTAGGGGGAAAGGAATCGTTGGATTTCGCACCAACTTTCCGGATGACAAAATAGAGTATGCCGAAAATGCCCATCATGACGAGTCCTGTAATGGCAGCATAGTCGTTATCCCGATAGCTGAGGGTGATACTCAGCGCGATAAAGAGGTACGCGGCGATAAAAATCAAAGGCAGCAGGGGGAAAAAGCGCATCCGGTAATGTTCTTTTTCCTGCAGGCCTCCGGATCTTTTGCGCAGGATGAAAACGGTGGCTGCCGAAAGCACCATGCCGATGCAGTCCAGAAAAATGCTGAAACTGAGTATCTTGTCGAATGCCCTTGCCCAGAAAATGATGAGGAGGCAAATACCGGTGAATACACTGAGTGAAACAGTAAGCGCCCCGGTACGCGCATGGGTTTTTTGGAAAACACGGGGAAGAATGCCGTCTTCGCTCATGGCGAACATTACCCTCGGGTTGCTCATCAGCAGCACATTCACATAGGCCAGCACGCCCAGAAAGAAAAACAGCGAAAGGGCTTTGTCGGCTCCGGGTCCAAAAATTTTTCCCGCGAGAACCGCCGCAATGTTCCGGCTTTGCCCGAGCTGCGAAAATCCGATCACCTTTACATAGGCCATATTGATGCTGAGGTACAGCAGGATGATGACGCCGATTCCGATGAAAATACCCCGGGGAATATTGCGTGCCGGCCGCAGTACCTCTCCGCCGAAATTGATGCTTTGCTGGTAGCCGCCGTAGGTGAAGGAAACCGCAACCAGTCCGGTACCCAGCGCCTTGAGATAGCCGCTGAGCGGCATGCTTTCTGACACCGGCGCAGGCAAAGTATCCGCAGCGCTTTCAGCGAAAAACAGCGGGGAAATCAACAACAGGATGAGGCCGATTTTTATCAGTCCCAGCACATTCTGCGTGGATGCGCTCATTTTCAGCCCCATCAGGTTGATCAGGTAAAAAAGCAATACGGCACAGATGGCGATACCCGTTTGAGCCTGTTCCACAGGTAAGGATCCAAATAAGTTTGGCCCCTGGACATCCCCTCCGGGCAAGGGCATAAGGATTCCGGTGAGGTATTCACCACCAACCAGCGCCACCATGGCCAGCGAGGCGGCGTTGGATACGAGTATGATGCAATTGACCGCAAATGCCACGGCAGGGTGGTAGGCTATTGAAAAAATCTTGTAGTAGCCACCCCGCACAGGAAGCCGGCTGCCGATTTCGGCATAGGTGAGCGCACCGCAAAAAGCCACCATGCCTCCCAGCGCCCAGGCAAGGTAGAAGGTGGGTGCATCAGGCGAAGCGGCTGCCACGTTGACGGGTGTTCTGAAAATACCCATGCCGATCACCAGGGTGATC
>JBIIDU010000063.1:0-11278 GCA_044238165.1 Ferruginibacter sp.
TGATTGGGCGATGCAAATTACGGAATCGGTTTTTTGAAGCGGATGGGCTTGCCTGGCTTCAGCGAACTACGGTTGAATGAAAGCTGGGGCATCATGGTCAATTACGATTACAACAACAAACCTTAGTTATTTTCGCCAGCTGTCCTGAGTCTCTAGACTCAGGACAGTCTCTAGACTCAGGACAGTCTCCAGACTCAGGACAGCCTCCAGTCAATAGCCTCTTGTCCATCCGCCTGCAGCAATTCATTTACGCGTACAAAGTGCCCGCAGCCGATGAATCCCCGGTAGGCGCTCAAAGGAGAGGGGTGTGGGGCGGTGAGGATATGATGTTTGCTACTGTCAATCAGCTTCGTCTTTTCTCCGGCGAATCTTCCCCACAGCAGGAAGATGATCCCTTTTTTTTCAGATGATAGTTTCCGGATCACAGCATCGGTGAAATTCGCCCAGCCGATAGTGGAGTGGCTCGAGGGACTGTTGGCACGCACCGTAAGGATGGCATTCAGCAACAGTACGCCCTGCTGCGCCCAGGAACTCAGGTCGCCCAAGCCGCGCGGCATCGTGATGTCGAGGCTGCGGTTTATTTCTTCGTAGATGTTGCGTAGGGAAGGGGGCGGAGGAATGCCTGACGGTACAGAGAAACTCAATCCGTTTGCCTGGCCGGGATTGTGATAGGGGTCCTGCCCGAGTATCACTACCCGTACTTTGTGGAAAGGCGTTTGTGCAAAGGCGTTGAAGATGAGCGGACCCGGCGGATAAAGGGTTTGTCCCGCAGCCAGCTCTTGTTTTAACGTTTCGGCCAACTTTGAAAAATAGGGTTGCCCGAATTCTTCCTGCAGTGCCTGTTTCCAGCCTGGTTCGATGCGTACATCCATCTCTGATGATTGGGATTCGGCAGGGCCGAAGTCAAATATATCCAATGTTGCACACAAGCCGTTATAGAAAATAATGCATAGGTAATCCATCAAAATTCATGTTGCTACAAATAAGCAGAAAGTACAGGCCGTGCAGGAAATTTTATTTTACCGTGCGTTAAACCTTTGTTCGGGAGAATAGCTGTAATGCGAAGTTTTAGAAAATGCTCCAAAAAATTGGGTCTGATGAGCACCTCTACGACAAGAAAGGAATCGTTGCAAACAGCTGGATTTTCGGGGAGGGAATTTTACACTTCACTGTTTTTATTCAATGTCGGAGTCGCGCTCGCCCAGTTGTTGATCATTCTTACGGGCTATTATCTTGTTGCACGGCCTTTTGCAGGAAAAGTCTGGTATAGGCCACAGCTTGTGAGGCCCTTATCAGCGGCGATAGCCTGCGTGGCCATGTACTGGACGATCATGCGGTTGATGGCCTGACGGGATGTTCTGACAATACGATTCCGCCAGTTATGGAATTGTGCATTTTTTACAATTTGCCGGAAGCCTCATCCGGTTTTTTATGGATGCGGGTAAGGTAGTCGAAGAGGGAGGTTTCGGTGGCGAGTTCGAGTTTTTTTCTGAGGCGGTAGCGGCTGATTTCAACTCCCCGGACCGATATGTTCATCAATTGGGAGATTTCCTTGGTCGACAGGTTCATTCTCAGATAGGCGGATAATTTCAGTTCATTGGCCGTGATGGCGGGATGTTGTTCCTTCAGCGCGATCAGGAAATCGCTTTGCACCTTGTCGAAATGCTTGGAGAAGTTGTCCCATTCCCTGTCGATATTGTCGTCCTCGCTCAGCGATTTCGTCAGTTTTTTCAGTTCGCTGATGGCTTGCGGATTTTCAATGGACTTGATGATTTTGGAAAGCTCGCCCTTGATTTTGGCCAGCAGCTCTCCTTTCTTCACCAGATGCATGGCCGATGAGGCGAGCTCGGCATTCTTGAAATTGATTTCGGCCTCGAGTTTCTCCTTGCTGAGGGCGATGATCTCTCCTTCCGCCTTGTTTTTTTCGAGCTCATGGATGTACATGAGTTTCTGTTGTTCCTGGTTGTGCCTTATTTGTTGTTTGCTGAATTTGTCTTTTTGTTTTCGGTACAAGACATAGCCGGCAACCAGTAGCAAGACCGTCATGAGCAGTCTGGCCCAGATTGTCTGGTACCAGGGCGGCAGCAGGATGAAACTGAATTGGGCCGTGTCGGACTCGTTGCCTGCCCGGCTTCTGGCCCTTACCTCGAACAGGTAGTTGCCCGGTGGAAGATTGGTATATTCCTTCTCGGATATTCCGCTCCATTTCGACCATTCTTTTTCATATCCGCTGAGCCGGTATGCGTATTCAACGGAGGGCTGGTTGCCGTAGAGCGGCGCAGCAAAACTGATGCGTATGCTTTTCCAGCCGCTGCTGATTGAAGGCGTATGTCTTGCAGTATGATTTTGGACGCTGTCGGTTGTCAAAGCGTAGCCTCCGTAAAGAATACTGTCGGTGGCACCACCCAGGCGGATGCTGCTGATCTGGACCTGCAGCAGGTTTTTTTCTTTCCTGTACTTCTCATAGTTGATATGGAAAAAACCTTTCTCGCCGCCCAGAAGGATATTGCTGCGGTTTACCGGATAGATACATTCAAAGCCGCTCAGCATTTTTCTGCTGAGTTCGGGAATCTCAATGTCCTGCCAGTTCTTGCCGGAAAAGTCGATGACACCGATTCGTTTGTCCTGTATGTACCAGATGTTGCCTTCAGCGTCCTCTTTCAGATAGCGGATACTGCGGTTCCCAAAAATTGCGGCATATTCTTCCTCCGGTTCGAAGCGGTTGTTTTTTTCGTTAAGCGTATAGATGCCTTTTTCCGTTGCTGCAAGCAGTTTGTTCTTTACCTTATACACATGGTTGTTCAACAGGCTGGGCAGTCCGTCTTTTTCGGTATAAGGCACGATGGTGTAGGTGCCATCGGCTCCCGGACTGATTTTGAACAATCCGTGGTAAGGATGCGACACCCAGATGTTGTCATTGGGGTCGGTGGCAATGAAGCGGCACGACTCATCGAAGCCGGGAATGCTGTTGGCGGGCATGAAACTGTTTTGCCGGAAATTGATTTCAAGTATCCCTTTGTAATGTCCTGCGAGAATTTTTTCGGCGGGCATGATGGAACCGGTGGGTATAAAATTCCAGACTCCCGGCATTGTGGTCAGTGGGGCGGCCTTATCGTTGTTGATGAGAAAAGCCCCTTCATGGTGGCCCATCAGCAAGCGGTTGTTGATCTCTGTCAGGTTCCAGACCTGTCCGGCGGTGTTCTGCACGTCGGAAAATTCCCCGAAGGTGAAGCTGAGGTCGTTGAAAGCCGGCGGAACAGGCACAAAGTAGAGCCCTTTGGAAGTGCCGATATAGAGTTTGCCGTCGTGCAGCGCGGCGGTATAACCGGAAGCATCGAGTGTTTTGGGGTTGATCTGTTTTATGGCGCTGTTGTAGGCGATGAAGTCGATACCGTTGTCGAGCCCCAGCCAGAGGTTTCCCTGCCTGTCGGGGAATAAGCTGAGCACATTGTCGTTTTGCAATCCTTCTTTCTTGGAGAATTTCTGTATGATGTCGCCGTTGCGGTTGATGATATAGACCCCGTTGTTGCTGCTGCCAAGGGCAATCAGATTATTGCTGATACCTGCCGCTGTGTATATTCGGTTCTGCTGGAAAAGGCTGTTCGTAGCGTTGCTCAACTTTTCACATTTGCCGTTGCCCAACCGGTAAAGCCCGTTTTTCAGTGTGGCAACCAACAGCAGGCCGCCTCCCTCATCCATGATGCCTGTAATGGTAGAGGGCTGAAGTTCGGCCGCATATTCCATGGGCTTCCAATACCCGTTTTCAAATATCATCAGGCCCTGCATCCTGTCCTGGGCAAAGAGCCGTTCTCCACACTTGTCCAGGAACAACCAGTCCGATTTCGCAGGGTAAGGTTGAAAACTGTTTTGTGTAAGTTTGAAAATCTGCCCCGCGGTCCGGAAATAAACATCTTTTTTCAGGCAAACAATGTCCCAAACATCTCCGAACGACCGGAATTTCACCGGCAAAGTTTCCACTAGCGAGTGATAGGACATCCGCCCCTGCTCCGAAGGCGAGAAGTATCCGAGCTCGTCCTGTCCCCCGGCAAAAATCTTACCGTCGGGCCCTATGGCTAAGGAACGGACAATGGTCTTATGGGGTAGGGGGTTCAGCCCCCAGCTAATTCCGTTGTAAATAAGCAAGCCCTCATTGTTCGCCACATAGATAACCCCCCGGGCATCCTGTTTGATGTCCCAGTTCTGAAGTCCGGCCGTATAATGCTGGTTGGAATAGTTGATCAGGTCGGGCAATCCGATGGTGTTTTGCCCCATCAGGCCGACCGGAATCAGTAATATCCAAAAAAATCGAATCATGAGTGGAAAACCTTATTGTGAAAGTAGGCTATTTGTCATGAAGTAGTATTGATGTATCCTAAATAATTGAAAATCACTGTTGTCTGATTTTGTTGATGTAGTCATGATGTGGTGGTTTTTCACATGGACACAAACATTTCTGATAACTTTGATGTTCTTACCTTCTACATATTTTGTTTGTCCTACACAAATTCAAAACTGCTTGCTATGAAAAAAGTTCTTTTACTTTCCGTTTTTTTTACGGTATCGCTTCTCCGCCTTTATGCGCAGCCCTCGGTTGCGGCCGCCACACCTCCGGCCCGAAATGCCGGTGACGTGGTGTCTTTGTTTAGTGAAGCCTATACCAGTGTGCCCGGTACCGATTGGTTTCCCAACTGGGGCCAGTCGACAGTTGTTACTGACATTCTGGTTGCAGGAAATCCAACAAAGCGATATGAAACATTGAACTACCAGGGGGTGCAGCTGGCTTCACCCATAGATGTGTCATCCATGCTCAAGTTGCATCTTGACATCTGGACACCCAATTGCACAGCATTTGATGTTTTTCTGATCAATACGTCTCCCTCAACCGTTGAGCAGAAGGTAACCCTGAACCCCACGTTCTCGGGCTGGAACAGTTTTGACATCAGCCTCTCCCAGTACAATGCCATTGCGCTGAACAACGTGGGCCAGCTCAAACTGGTAGGCACTCCTTTCGGCAGCAGTACCGTTTATCTCGACAATATCTATTTCTGGAAAGATGCCAACACCCCCACCATCAGCGGGTTCACGGTTCCGGCCAAGCAGGTGGGCGATGCGCCCTTCACCCTCACACCGCCCACCAGCAACAGCACCGGTGCGTTCACCTATACCAGCGGCAACCCGGCCGTGGCCACCGTCAGCGGCGATGTGGTTACCGTGGTAGGCGCAGGTACATCCATTATCACCGCCAATCAGGCGGCTACAGGCGCTTTCGGCCCCGGTTCGGCAACAGCCACACTGGTGGTCACTTATCCTGGCCCTGCCTCCGGAGCCCCCGAGCCTCCGGTTCGAAATGCTGCCGATGTGATATCACTGTTCAGCGGAGCTTACACCAACATATCCGGAATCGACTGGTTCCCCAACTGGGGCCAAAGCACGGTGGTTACCGAAGTCACCATTGCGGGTAATGCAACCAAGAAATACGAGTATCTGAACTATCAGGGCGTTCAGTTCAGCGCACCGGTGGATGCTTCCTCCATGACCAAACTGCATCTTGACATCTGGACACCCAATTGCAGCGCCTTCGACGTTTTCCTGATCAACACTTCCCCTTCAACCGTTGAGCAGAAAGTGACGCTCAGCCCCACATTTTCCGGCTGGAACAGTTTCGACATAGACCTTTCCCAATATACCAGCATCGCCCTCAACAATATCGGGCAATTCAAGCTCGTAGGCACCCCATTCGGAACCAGCACCGTCTTTCTCGATAATTTTTATTTCTGGAAAAACGCCAACTCGCCCACCATCACCGCATTTTCCATTCCGGCCAAAGTGCTGGGCGATGCTCCCTTTGCCATCACCGATCCTTCCAGCAACAGCACCGGAGCATTCAGTTATTCCAGCGGAAATACTGCTGTGGCTACCATTTCCGGAAATACCATAACAATTGTAGGGGTGGGCACATCGCTGATTACAGCCACGCAGGCACCTGCAGGTTCATTCGGACAAGGAACAGCCATCACCATCTTTGTCGTGACCAGTCCCGACCCTTCCACCGCGGCCCCCGTGCCTCCTGTACGTGATGCTGCCGATGTGGTTTCATTGTTCAGCGACGCTTACAACAATGTGGCCGGAACCGACTGGTTTCCCAACTGGGGACAGTCTACCGTGGTTACCGATATCCTAATTGCCGGCAACAACACCAAGAAATACACCAACCTCAACTATCAGGGCGTTCAGCTTGCCACTGCCATCGATGTGTCGCAGATGAACAAGCTGCATCTGGATGTATGGACGCCCAACTGCTCTGCCTTCGATGTTTTCCTCATCAATACTTCGCCCGCCACCGTGGAGCAGAAGGTGACGCTTACGCCTTCCTTCTCGGGCTGGAACAGTTTTGACATCAATCTCTCCGACTACAACACCATCGCGCTGAACAATGTGAGCCAGCTGAAACTGGTGGGCACTCCGTTCGGAACCAGTACCGTTTATCTCGACAATATCTATTTCTACAAGTCGGGTATCACCGCTGCACCAACGCCTCCGGTACGCAATGCTTCTGATGTGATTTCGCTGTTCAGCGATGCCTATAGCAACATCGCCGGCATCGACTGGTTCCCGAACTGGGGACAGTCTACCGTGGTGTCCGATACCCTCATTCAGGGAAACAATACCAAGAAGTATGAGAGCCTTAATTATCAGGGTGTTCAGTTCGCCGCACCGGTGGACGCCTCTTCCATGAGCAACCTGCATGTCGATATCTGGACGCCCAACTGCACCGCCTTCGACGTGTTTCTCATCAACACCACACCTTCCACCGTCGAGCAGAAAGTAACGCTCAATCCCACACTTGCCGGCTGGAATAGCTATGATATCGCACTCACGCAATACACCGCCATCGCGCTCAACAACATCGGACAAATCAAGCTTGTAGGCACGCCATTCGGAACCAGCAAAGTGTATCTCGACAATTTCTATTTCTGGAAAAGTTCCAACACCCCTACCATCACCGGCTTCACGGTTCCTGCCAAGCAGGTAGGGGATGTGCCGTTCACCCTCACGCCGCCCACCAGCAACAGTACGGGTGCGTTCACCTACACCAGCGGTAATCCTGCGGTAGCAACCATCAGCGGCGACGTGGTAACCATCGTAGGAGCGGGTACATCCATCATCACAGCCACACAGGCCCCTGCAGGTTCATTCGGACAGGGTACCGCCACCGCAACACTTGTGGTCACCTACCCAGGACCTTCCACCGCCGCGCCAACTCCGCCCGCACGCGATGCCGCCGATGTGATTTCGCTGTTCAGCGATGCCTATTCCGATGTGCCCGGCACCGACTGGTTCCCCAACTGGGGACAGTCCACCGTGGTAACCGAGGTGCAGATCGCCGGCAACCCGACCAAGAAATACGAGTTCCTCAATTATCAGGGTGTGCAGTTCGCCAGTGCTATCAACGCATCGGCAATGAGCAAACTGCATGTGGACATATGGACACCTAATTGCACCGCCTTCGACGTGTTTCTGATCAACACTTCGCCTTCCACCGTGGAGCAGAAGGTCACGCTCACGCCTACACTTTCCGGCTGGAACAGTTTCGACATCGACCTTGCGCAATACACCACGATCAACCTGAGCAATATCGGACAGATCAAGCTTGTAGGAACGCCGTTCGGCACCAGCACCGTTTACCTCGACAACTTCTATTTCTGGAAGTCCGGAGGATTGCCCGTTACCTTGCTGGATTTCAGGGCCGCACGTCAAGGCCAGTCGGTTGCGCTCAGCTGGAGTACGGCTGCTGAACTGAACTTCAGGGGCTTCCAGGTAGAGCGGAGCGGAAATGGAACGGATTGGCATCCGCTGGCCTTTGTTCCCGCATCTTCCGTTTCAACAGCCAGAAAGGATTATGCCACGTCCGACCAGCTTCCGCTGTCGGGTACCAACCATTATCGTCTGAAGCAACTCGACATCGATGGCCGTGCGGTTTATTCACAGGTAGTAATGGTCCGTTTCGTTTCCGTTAAAAACAGCGGCGGCTTCACCTGCTATCCCAATCCGGCCAAAGACGGTATCAGGGTGCTGCTCGACGAGCAGGCCGCCATCGGAGCCACCCTGCAACTGATGAATCCTGCAGGTGTTGTGCTCAGGCAGTTCAATATATCCGGAAGGCCGGCCAACAGCACGGTGCAACTGGATCTACAGGGGCTGCCTCGCGGCATCTACTTCATCGGCATCGTTCAGGAAGGCATGTCAGCTTTCCGTAAAGTTGTGATTGAATAACTGAAAAACCCGGGATGTTTCTACGCATGAAAAAGGAACGGCACATTGTGGTCGCTCCTTTTTCATGCTTTCCTGCAACCGCATACAAAAAGGCAAAAACCAGTTACGGTATGACCATCAGAATAACGACACTTTGTGTCACCCTGCTCCTGCTGGCAGTGGTGGGATTTTCGCAGGCACAGCAATATACCTTATCGGGGAAGGTGTTCGGCAAAACGAACAATGAACCTCTTCAGGGTGTCAACGTGTCGGTGAAGGGGTCGTCGGTGTCGGTGATGTCCGATGCCGCCGGCACTTACTCGATTTCGGCCCCCAAAGGTTCGATGGTGCTCTTCAGTTATGCAGGTATGACGACCTTGGCGCATAAACTAAACAGAACGGCACAGCTCGACATTTTCATGGAAGCTTCCCAGAAAAATCTCGATGAGGTGGTGGTGATCGGTTACGGTTCCAGAAAGCGCAGGGATCTTACTACGGCAGTTTCCTCCGTGTCTTCGAAGGTGATCAATTCCACACCTGTTGCCGATGCGGCGCAGTCCCTGCAGGGAAGGGTTTCCGGCGTCACCATTGTACAGAACAGCGGAGCGCCCGGCGGAACCGGAGGCACCGGCATCAGGATTCGCGGCATCTCTTCACTTACCGGCACCAACAATCCGCTGATTGTAGTGGACGGCTATCCGCTGCCCGACCAGCAGGCAGACAATGTGCTCAATTCATTCGGTGTGAACGACATTGAAAACATCGACGTGCTTAAGGACGCGGCAGCCGCTGCCATCTACGGGGTAAGGGCCTCCAACGGGGTAATCATAATCACAACAAAAAGGGGCCGACCCGGAAAATCGGGTCTCACCGTGGATTATTACCGGGGCCTGCAAAAGGCCTGGAACCTGCCCACGATGCTCGATGCAAGGGAATATGCCATCATGAACACCGAGGCGCAGATCGCCAGCGGCTTACCGCCTATTCCCAAACTGGTGGATTTCAACGCAATCGCCACCCAATACGGCAAAGGCACCGACTGGCTCAACGAGGTGTTCCGGCAAGCTGCGATACAGAGCATCAACCTGACGGCATCGGGAGGTTCCGACAAGTCGCAGTTCCTGTTGTCCGCGGGTTATTTCCGCCAGGACGGCATCATCTACAAAACCGATTTTGAACGCTTCACCCTCCGCTTCAACGGCGACGTGAAGGTCAATAACAATATACGCATCGGCAATACCCTTTCCATCAACAAGATCATCGAGCACGGAGCCGACACTTATTCTCCTTTCAACAGCATCGTGCTGCTGGCGCTTACCGCACCGCCCACCGTATCACCCAGGAATCCCGATGGGAGTTATGCGGGCGGCAACGGCAACGTGGACGGATTCAGCGAGCCCAATCCCATTTATGTGCTGGAGGTGCCGAAAAACGTGAACACCAAATACCGGATCACCGGAAACATCTTCGCAGAAATCGGATTCGCCCGCAATTTCCGTTTCAAAACACTGGTCGGCGGAGATTTCAATTACCAGGAGATCAACAATTTCAGGCCCGCCACCCCTTCATCGGGCGGGCAGCGTTACGACCGCACCGATTACAGTGTACAAAGAGGGTTCTATCCCGATTACCTGTTTGAGAACACATTGACATTCGAGAAGCGCTTCGGTTTGCATCAGGTGAATGCGGTTGCCGGAACCACTTTCCAGGAAAACCGCTATTCTTACGTGGTTGCCGGAAGAGGCGGAAATTTCACACAAAATATTCCTGTCCTGAACAACCAGGTCTTCCAGCCCACCGACATATCGCAGACCTACAACGCATCGGAAGACGGCATCAACCAGCGCCTGATCTCCTATTTCACCCGGATCAATTATGACTACGACAGCCGTTACTATTTCGGTTTCTCCCTCCGCAGAGACGGCAGTTCCAACTTCGCCCCCAAAAACCGGTTTGCCATTTTTCCTGCGGTGTCGGGAGCATGGCGCATCAGCCGAGAGGCCTTTTTTGGAAAAAGCAAGTGGATTGATGACCTCAAACTCAGGGCCAGCTTCGGTTACACCGGCAACCCCAATGTGCAGGCAAATTCCTACCTGCAGCGGATCAACCAGAGTTTCCAATACACCCTAGGCAATTCCAGCGGCTCCGGCGGCATTGTTTCCGGCGCAGGACCGAGTGCATCCTACAATCCCGACATCAAATGGGAGAAGAACGAGCAGCTGAATTTCGGCGCAGACCTCTCTGCTTTCGGCAACCGCTTCACGCTTTCCTTCGACGTATACCAGCGCCGTTCCAAAGACCTGATCCTCTATGTGGCTCCTCCCTTTGTTTCTGGAACTTATGAGTCGGTACCCTATAATACGGGCACCTTGCAAAACCGTGGTTTCGATTTCACCTTCAATGGCAGACTGATCGATCGCGGCGCATTCAGCTGGTCGCTCAATGCAGTGGCCAGCGCCTATCGTAACGAAGTGATTTCATTGGGGCTTTCCGCACCGCTCGACAAAGGATTCTCGCGCATTACGGGTGGCAGTCTCCGCACCATCCAGGGCGCCCCCGCCGATTTCTTCTACGGTTTTGTGACCGAGGGCATTTTCCAGAACTATGCTGAAATAGCCGCGCATGCGAAACAGGCCGAGGGCACCGATCCTACTACAAGCACGGCTCCCGGCGATATCCGCTTCAAAGACCTTAACCGCGACGGCATCATCAACGACAAGGACCGCACCAATATCGGCAATGCCAACCCCAATTTCACCTTCGGACTCACCAACACCTTCCAGTATAGGAATTTCGAACTCACCCTGTTCATCCAGGGTTCACAGGGCAACAAGGTGCTGAACTTCACCCGCTGGTACACAGAGGGGGGCGTGAGCAACGGCAACTACTCCAACGCAGTCATCGGCCGCTGGACCGGGCAAGGTTCCTCCAATGACATGCCCCGTGTGACCCTCAATGATCCGAACGGCAACAACCGTGTATCGGACCGCTTTGTGGAAGACGCCTCCTATGTGCGGATCAAGAA
>JBIIDU010000288.1:0-3141 GCA_044238165.1 Ferruginibacter sp.
CGCACGCCGCAAAATCAGGTACCGCATCCGTAAAAAAGTGAGCGGAACCGCTAACAAACCCCGGCTCAGCGTATTCAGAAGCAATACCGACATCTATGCCCAGCTGATCAACGATGAGCTCGGTGTTACGGTCGCTTCCTCTTCTTCGCGGGAAAAAGACATCCAGGCGCAGAAAGTCAACAAAACCGAAAAGAGCAAACTGGTGGGTGCGTCACTGGCCCGTAAGGCTTCGGAGCTGGGTCTTTCCTCCGTGGTGTTCGACAGGGGCGGGTATATCTTCCATGGCCGGGTCAAAGCGGTAGCGGAAGGTGCCCGTGAAGGCGGTTTACAATTCTAATCACAACCAATCAAATCCTTAACAGATAGCAACATGTTGAAAACAACCGATAGCAGAATCAAGGCTGGTGAGTTGGAGCTGAAAGAGAAAGTGGTGGCCATCAACCGTGTGGTGAAAACCACCAAGGGCGGCCGCGCCTTCAGTTTCTCGGCACTGGTGGTCGTAGGTAACGGCAAAGGCATTGTTGGTCAGGGACTCGGCAAGGCCAAAGAAGTGCAGGAAGCAATCACCAAGGGTATTGAGGATGCCAAGAAGAACCTGATCAAAGTGCCCATCATGCACGGAACCATCCCTCACGACCAGTGGTGCAAGGAAGGAGCAGCCAAAGTCCTGATCAAGCCTGCAGCCCACGGTACCGGTGTGATTGCCGGAGGCAGCATGCGCGCTGTGCTTGAAAGCGCCGGCGTCACCGACGTTCTTGCAAAAAGCCTGGGATCGGCCAATCCGCACAATGTGGTGAAAGCCACCGTCAAGGCGCTGGCCACCCTCCGCGAACCGGTTTCGGTAAGCAAAGTGCGGAATATTTCGCTGAAAAAAGTGTTCAACGGGTAAGGGGCTTCCGTCCTGCATCCGATAAAAATTACAGCATCATGGGAAAGATAAAAGTTACCCAAGTAAAGAGTGTGATCGACAGGCCTGAAAGGCAGAAGAAAACAATGGCGGCTCTGGGTCTGAAAAAAATCAACGCCTGCGTAGAGGTGGAAGCCACCCCGCAAATCATGGGCATGGTCAGCAAGGTCAATCACCTCGTGAAGGTGGAAAAGATGGCCTGACCACCCTGCCGTGTCCCTGGCCCGGCAACATCTACTTTCAACAAGCGAGGGGAGCAAACCCCGTAAGTAAAAACATCCAACATGAAACTACATGAACTCCGGCCCGCCAAAGGGGCCACACACAAAGCCAAGCGCATCGGCCGCGGAGAAGCCAGCGGAAAGGGCGGTACCTCCACAAAGGGTAACAAAGGTGGGCAGAGCCGTACCGGTTACAAGAGCAAAATGGCGTTCGAAGGCGGCCAGATGCCCATCCAGCGCCGGGTTCCCAAGCGCGGATTCAAGAACATCAACCGAATCAACTACAAGGTGTTCAATACCGGTCAGTTCGACCAGCTCGCAGAGAAATACGCACTCACGGAGTTTTCACACGAAAACCTATACATCAACAAGCTGATTTCGGCTACCGACCTTGTCAAAGTGCTGGGTCATGGTGAAGTAAAGGGCAAATACAGTTTCAAGGTCAATGCGGTTAGCGCAAAAGCCAAAACCCTTATCGAAGCGGCAGGGGGAACTGTGGAAATAGTAAAATAAAATAGTGATATTTGCGGACGCCTTCTTCCCTGCCTTCCCGGCTCGGAACGAACTGCGTCCTTTTTTGGTTTTTACGTAAGCTAAATCAACCTATTCAGTGAAAAAATTCATCCAAACGCTTAAGAACATCTGGAGTATTGAGGAGTTGAGGAAGAAAATACTGTATACGCTCGGGCTGATTTTCATCTACCGCCTGGGATCCTTCATTGTTCTGCCCGGTATTGACCCGAACAAGCTCAGCAACCTGGCCGACAGTACCAAGAGCGGCATGCTCGGACTGCTCGACGCCTTCGTAGGTGGCGCCTTCCACAAAGCATCCATTTTCGCCCTCGGAATCATGCCCTATATTTCTGCATCCATCTTCATGCAACTGATGACCATCCTGGTGCCGCAGTTCCAGAAAATCCAGAAAGAAGGGGAAAGCGGGCGTAAAAAAATCAACCAGTGGACCCGTTACCTCACTGTTGTGGTAACGGCATTCCAAGCGGCGGCTTACATCGGCTACCTGAAAAGTCAGGGCAATGCCGAAGCGCTGATTCCCGCCTATCTCGATTATTTTGTAGTGTCCACCGTGGTACTCCTTACCGTGGGAACCCTGTTTGTCATGTGGCTGGGTGAAAAAATTACCGATAAAGGTCTTGGCAACGGTACCTCCATCATCATCATGATGGGTATCCTCGCCCGTTTGCCAGAATCGTTCATGCAGGAATGGGGTTCACGGTATACCCGTGGCGGCGGCGGATTGCTCATCTTCCTCATTGAAATCGCCTTCCTCGTGGCCATCATCATGGGGCTCATCATGCTGATTCAAGGTACAAGAAGGGTGCCCGTCAACTATGCCAAACAAATTGTAGGCAACCGTCAGTTCGGCGGTGCCCGAAATTTTCTGCCGTTGAAAGTGAATGCCGCCGGCGTGATGCCCATCATCTTCGCTCAGGCTATCCTGTTTCTTCCTACCATCTTCTCGGGATTCACCGGCGGCGGCTGGGCCCGCTATTTCACCGACCATACCAACGTGGTGTATATGATTGTCTATTCGGTTTGTGTGATTGCGTTCACCTTCTTGTACACCGCGCTCATCTTCAATCCCAAACAGATGGCCGAAGACCTGAAAAGGAACAACGGTTTCATTCCCGGCGTAAAACCCGGACAACCGACTGCTGATTATATCGGTACCATCATGGACCGCATCACGCTTCCCGGAGCGGTGCTGCTGGCCCTTGTGGGCATACTGCCCGGAATATTCCAGCTGATATTCGGTACGCAGCAGGGCTTCGCCACATTCTACGGAGGAACTTCGCTTTTGATCATGGTAGGAGTGATTCTCGATACCCTGCAGCAGATCGAAACCCAGTTGCTCATGCGTCAATACGACGGTCTTATGAGCAGCGGCCGCATGCAGGGCCGTCAGGCAGTACCCAGCGGCATGTGAGCGCAGGCGCGCAACCCGATCATGAAGCACAACAACGACTAACTGCTTATAGCCAGCGAGCCCTGACG
>JBIIDU010000289.1:0-3140 GCA_044238165.1 Ferruginibacter sp.
TATCTGATCTGCAAAATGGTGCACATTCACTACCACCTCGGTGATGCCATGCCGCTGGAGGTATTCGATATTCCGTTGCAGCAGCGGCTTGCCGTTCACCATTGCAAGGGCTTTGGGATGCCGGTCGGTCCAGGGTTTGAACCGGGTACCCAACCCGGCGGCAAAAATCATGGCTTTCATTTGAAACGGTTGCTTAGGTTGAAGATGCAGGCCCGGGGCTTTCCGGAATTTCCCTGACCCAGTTGGCGGCATTCAGGTGATTGACGCGGACGGCCACGCCGAATTTGTTGCGCAGATGCCGTGCAGTGGCTTCTGCCGCAAACACGCTCCGGTGCTGGCCGCCTGTGCATCCGAAGTTGATCATAAGGCTGGCAAAATTCCGTTTCAGGTAATCATTCACGGAAATGTCCACGATGCTGTACACGCTGTTCAGGAATTCCGGCATCTTGGTTTCCTGCTCCAGAAAATCGATGACGGGTTTTTCTTTTCCGGTTTGTGTCTTGTACTGTTGGATGCGCCCCGGATTCAGAATACCCCTGCAGTCGAATACAAAGCCGCCACCATTCTTGCTTTCGTCGGGCGGATACCCGTTGGCCAGATAGGAAAAGCTGTTGATGGTCACTACCAGCGGATCAGCAGGCCCGGCTTTCACCGGTTCAAAACGGGCTATGACCTCATCTGAAGTGATGAGTTGCAGCAGCCGGTCGAATTCGGGCAGGCTGATGCCGGTTTTGAGGTGAGAAAGAAACCATCGGATATTCTTCAGTGCGATCGGGATGCTGGTCAGGAAATGTGCCTTCCGCTCAAAGAGTCCACGGAATCCGTAGGCCCCCAAAACCTGCAGCAGACGGATCAACACATATCCGTTGTACTGACTGGTGAACCGCTGGCGGTCGAGCGGCTTTCCCAGGGTGGCTTCAACGCAATCCATATAATATTTCAGCAGCCTGTTTTTCCACGATTCGCTGAGTTCTGCCTTGGCCTGCCAAAGCAGGGAAGCCACATCATATTGCAGAGCGCCCTTCATGCCCCCCTGGTAATCGATGAAATGTACTTTTTCATCCTTCACCAGTATGTTGCGGCTCTGAAAGTCCCGGAACATGAAATGGGTATGGTCCACATGGCTGAGGTAGGTGGCCAGCGCCTCGAAATCGTCCATCAGTTTTTCCTTGTCGTACGGAATCTTCAGGGTATCGAGGAAATAATATTTGAAATAGAGGAAGTCGCTGACAATGGCCTTCTTGCCGAAAGATTTGCTCGTGATACACTGTTCATAATCGAGCCCTTCATCACCCAGGATCTGCATTTTCGCCAGTTCCGAAAGGCTTTGTTTGAACAGTTCAAATACGCTTTCACAGGTCCCCCGGCTTTCGAGTACGCTCAACAGGGAATTGTCGCCAAAGTCTTCCTGTATATAACACGTGCGGTCCGGGCTTATTGCATAAACCTGAGGAATCGGGCAACGGTACCTGCGGAAATGTTCGCTGAAGTAGAGGAAGGTTTCGTTTTCCTTCACATTGGCGCTCACGGCAGCTATGTAGGAGGTTCCTGGAGTGGTGATGCGGTAATAGGTACGGTCGCTTCCGCTTTGAGGAATCTTATGGATGCCCGTCACCGGTGCAGCTTCGAATGTGCGCATCAGCGCCTCCAGGGCCTGGTTAGTGTCTGTCATCGGATTTAGTTTCTTCGGGTTCTTGTTTCCGGAAAAAAGTTGCAAGGGTTTTCTCTAAACTGTTATTCGGTTTCCGCCTTGCGCGCCTCGATTTCATATTTGTTGTTGTAGTAGCCCTTGCGCAAACTCTCCCAAAGGTACTTCAGCAGGAAGTTGAAAAAACCATACTGCCTGAACTGCCTGATATGGCAGCACTCGTGCTTCACCCAGGCCTCGTCTTCCAGGAATTCGCCCCGGCTTACCCGGCAAAGATGAACGGTGTCGCCCAACACCAGCGCCACGCGCCTTGCTCCCAGTTTGTAAGCCGCTATCTTGGCCAGCCAGGAGTTTTCACGGATTTTCAGTCGCTGCTTATCCAAGGGTTTTCCAGGCTGCTGCGATTTCTTCACTGTGCTCTTTGGCTTTGGGCTTGTGGATGATTTTCCGGATGATTCCCTTCTCATCAATCAGGAAGGTGGTCCGCAGCAGGCCCATGTATTTTTTTCCGTAAAGCAGCTTCTCGCCCCAGACGCCGTAGGCTTCAATGATTTTCCGTTCCGGATCGGCCAGCAAGGGAAAGGGCAGTTTGAACTTGGTTTTGAACTGCTGGTGCTTTTTTTCATCGTCGGGGCTCACTCCCACCACTTCTATGCCCGCCCGGGTAAGCGCTTTGAAATTGTCGCGCAGGTTGCAGGCCTGTGTGGTACAGGTGGGCGTATTGTCCTGCGGATAAAAGTAAAGGGCCAGTTTTTTACCTTTGAAATCGGCTAGGGTCACTTTCTTTCCCTGCTCGTCGCGGCCGGTGAATGCGGGCGCTTTTTGTCCTTCAGTGAGAGGAGTTCCGCTCATGGTAATGGATTTTCGGGTGTATCAGAAATGGTCATCGGGTGAAATGATAGGTGCGCTCTGTGGCATTTCCTGCACAGTCTTCCACATGTAATTTCAGTTCATGCGCACCAGGTGGACAATGTTCGTCAAATTTATAGACAAATTTTCGCCCTTTGTCGTTCGTAAAGCGGAGCCATTTGCCATCCAGTGTGGCGCGGAAGTTCCGGAATTCGTCCGTTTCATCTTTTACCACCAGGAAAATAGAACCCATACGCGATGCGTCCATTCCGTCCGATAAGTTGGTCGATACGATTGCGGGCGGAATCGTATCGGCATACAGTTCCACATAACCCAGTGCTTTGAAGGAGGAGCGGTACCAGTCGCCCTGCTGTTCGGCTTTTGCGTAATCATCCTTGTTATTCCACCAGCGTTTCATCACCATCCGGTCCGGATGTTTCGTAGTGCTGTTTCTTATTTTGACGGGATAGAAACTGTGCACGGGGATGTCGCCGGTACCCAGCAGAAACGCTTTTCCTTCATGCTCGGCAGTGGCTGGTTTGATACGGAAGTGCACGGAATCGTACAACTGGGTTTCTGCCAGATAGAGGCTGACCGACTCGTTTTCGGCAACATTCATTTGCCCGGGTTCGAACAGGGGCGC
>JBIIDU010000064.1:0-11180 GCA_044238165.1 Ferruginibacter sp.
AGGCTGTCGCTGTTCATATAATCGGCCTTCACGAAAAAATCCACACTCTCGGGCAACGGATTGTTGGAAATGAATTTTTTCCAGGAACTGTCATTTTCCGCATTCCACTTCATGACGGCTTTTTCCCTGGTCACATATTCCACAGATTTCACGTACGGGAGGGCGGAAATGAATTTCTGCAGGGAGTCGATACCCTTTTTGGGTGCGGAAGGCGATATCCATGCATGTACCTGGATGTTCTCACGAAACATTTCGCCGGATTTCCGGAGATTCAGGAACAACCAGCCTACGATACCGAAAAGGAAGAGCACCAGGGCAACCCCCACAATGGCGTAACCGTAGGAAGGTTTGCTGCGTTTGGCGGAAACTGATTTTCCGTAAAGGGACATAGACAGTGAAATTAATTTGATTTGGCTTTGCAAACAAAGCGTATCCGGGCAAAAGTAAATGATTTTTCATGGCTTCGGCTTACTTTTACGGCCTCCGGTGCTACCCGAAAATACGTTGATGACATCAATGCCGGCCCGGATGCTTTCTGCCGGGGGGAACAAAGGCCTGTCCGGATAAAATCCATTCGTTCACACCTGCAAAAGCTTTATGGAATACCGTTTCAGCGCGATAGAAGAAAAATGGCAACAGTACTGGAAAGAAAACCGTTCGTATGCGGTAAGTCATGACAGCCCTAAACCCAAATGCTATGTGCTCGACATGTTTCCCTACCCCAGCGGCGCCGGATTGCATGTGGGCCATCCGCTGGGATACATCGCCAGCGACATCTACAGCCGGTACAAGCGCCTGAAGGGATACAACGTGCTCCACCCGATGGGCTTCGACAGCTTCGGCCTGCCCGCCGAGCAGTATGCCCTCGAAACCGGCCAGCACCCGGCAGTAACCACCCGGCAAAACATCGAAACCTTCAAAAAGCAGCTCGACCGGATCGGCTTCTGTTACGACTGGAGCCGTGAAATCCGCACCAGCGAACCCTCCTACTACCGCTGGACCCAGTGGATCTTCCTGAAACTCTTCAACAGTTATTACGATGCCGAAGCAGATGCGGCACGCCCCATCCGGGAACTGGAAAAACGCTATGAACAAAGGGGCGGTTCCGTAACAATCGACAAAGAAACAATCAACTTTTCAGCCGCCGATTGGGCCGGATTCGAAAAAACGAGGCAGGAAGAGATACTGATGGAATTCCGCCTGGCATTCAGCAAAATCGGAGAAGTGAACTGGTGCGAAGCGCTGGGTACCGTGCTGGCCAACGACGAAGTGGTGAACGGGCTCAGCGAGCGGGGCGGGCACCCAGTCGTAAAAAAGAAAATGCGGCAGTGGTTTTTGCGCATCACCGCCTATGCCGAACGGCTGCTTCGCGGACTCGAGCAGGTCGATTTCAGCGAAAGCATGAAGGAAATGCAGCGAAACTGGATTGGCAGGTCGGAAGGGGCGGAAATCAGTTTTGCCGTGACCGACAAAAACATGAACATAACGGTATTCACTACCCGGCCTGACACGGTTTTCGGCGTCGATTTCCTGGTGGCGGCACCGGAACTGGAGTGGATCGGGCACATCACCACGACGGAACAACAAGCCGCCGTGGCCGACTATATCGCCTATGTGAAAAGCCGCAGCGAAGTGGACCGCATGGCCGAAAAAAAAATCACCGGCTGCTTCACCGGAGCCTTTGCCGAGCATCCGTTCACTGGAAAAAAAATACCTGTTTGGATCAGCGAGTATGTTCTGGCCGGCTATGGCACCGGAGCCATCATGGCGGTACCCAGCGGCGACGAACGCGACTTCCGGTTCGCCCGTCACTTTTCGCTGCCGGTGACCAATATCCTGGGATCGCTTTTCAACGGTTCGGAAGCCAATCCGACCAAGGAGGCCCGACTCGAAAACAGCGACCGCTTCACGGGCATGACCATGCGCGAGGCCGCAGGGGCCATTATTGAAGAAGCAGAGAAAAAGGGTTTTGGAATCAGGAAAATCAATTACAAGATGCGCGACGCCGGGTTCAGCAGGCAGCGTTATTGGGGCGAGCCCTTTCCAGTGATATGGGAGCAACAGGTTGCACGCCCGCTGGAGCCGGAAGAGCTGCCCCTCACCCTGCCTCATGTGGAAACCTATGGACCGGGAAGGGAAGGTGAAGGCCCGCTGGCCAATATCACCGAATGGATGAATGTTGCTGCGGACGGAAAAAAATCTGCCGGCAGAAGGGAAAGCTCCACCATGCCCGGATATGCAGGCAGCAGCTGGTATTTCCTTCGCTTCATGGACCCGAACAACAATCAAAATTTTTGCGACCGAGCCATCAGCGATTACTGGAACCAGGTCGATTTATATGTGGGAGGAACCGAACATGCCGTAGGCCACCTGCTCTACAGCCGCATGTGGACGAAGGTTTTGTTCGATCTGGGACTGATTGGTTTCGACGAACCCTTCAAAAAACTGCTCAATCAGGGTATGATCCAGGGAAGCAGCCGTTTTGTGTACCGGCTGAACGGTATGGAAACATTTGCCGGAAAAGGGCCCGTCTTTGTTTCTGCAGGTATTTATGAAGCGGCGCTGTCCGAAAAAATTCAAGGAAGCGGCTGGCGGGAATGGCTGGAAAAAAAATTGCCTCCGGAAACCTTCAACGCACTAAAAACCACCGGCGCCGAAATCAGCGTTTCACCCCTGCACTCCGATGTGGGACTGGTGAACGGAACCGAGCTCAACCAGCCGGCATTCAGAAAATGGAAACCCGAAACAGCCAATGCCTGTTTCATCAACGAAGACGGCACCCTGAGTGTCGGGGAAGCACAGGGCACCTACCTCTGCGGAGTGGAAGTGGAAAAAATGTCGAAATCGAAGTATAATACCGTGAACCCCGACGACCTCTGCAACCGTTACGGAGCTGACACCTTCAGGATGTACGAGATGTTTCTGGGACCGGTGGAGCAAAGTAAGCCCTGGGACACACAGGGAATCGAGGGTGTGCACCGCTTTCTGAAAAAACTGTGGCGCTTGTTTTTTGATGAGAAAAAAGGCTTCATCGTGAATATGGATGCGCCCGCCGATGCCGAACTGAAAGCATTGCACCGGACCATCCGGAAAATCGGCGATGATACGGAGCGCTTCAGTTTCAATACCGCTGTCAGCAGTTTTATGATTTGCGTGAATGAACTTTCCGAATTGAACTGCCACAAAAAAGAAATACTGGCTCCGCTGCTGGTATTGCTTTCGCCCTATGCCCCCCATATTGCCGAAGAACTCTGGCACGAACTCGGAAACCCAGACTCCATAATTGATGCAGCCTTCCCGGAATATGACGCCCGGCTTCTGATGGAAAGCACCCGAACCTACCCCGTTTCAGTGAACGGGAAGGTACGTACGAACCTCAATCTGCCTGCCGAAACCGACCAGCAGGCTGCTGAAGAGCGGGTGCTTCAGGATGAAGTGGTGAAAAAATGGCTGGAAGGAAGGGCCCCGAAAAGAATCATATTCGTGAAAGACAAGATGATCAACGTGGTCGTGTAACGGGAACCGGCCGGGGCCGAAACAGCCCACTTCCGCTAAACAAAATCGACCCGGCGTTGTTTGTATCGGTAGCTTTAAGTTATGGCACATCCTTCCTTCGAACTCATAGCCGCACTGCGTGAAACCGCACTCCGGCTGCGCAACGGCTCGCATTACGCCTGGGGGCACCACGGCGCCTGCAACTGCGGCAATCTCCTGCAAACCATCACGCCGCTTTCAGAGAATGAAATCAGAAGAACGGCCCATGAATCGGTGGGGGAATGGACTGAATTGTTTAGAGATTATTGTCCCTCCACAGGCTCACCGCTTGACCTGATCGCATCACGACTGAATGAGTTTGGCCTCACCCCTACCGATATGCAGCATATCGAATACCTCTCCGACAAAAGCGTTTTGCAATATCTCGAAGGAGGCTTCCGCTGGCTGAAGCGAAACAAAAGAGAAGACGTGATTGCCTACTTTGAGGCCTTCGCAAACCAACTGGAGGAAAAGCTGGCAGAAAGCCTGCCCCTATCTCTCAATGAGTTGTTGTCTGATTCGGTTAACCCTCCGGCAAGGATTCCATTCACCAATACGGCAAAAGCAGGTTCCCGCCTTCCCGCCGAAACAAGCCTGTAGCCGAAACAGTATAATAGTGTTGCATACGCTTCCCCGGAAAGACAGATACCCTTCCTGCCCGATCTATTGAATAAAGCAGGGTTACGCATAAAAAAATTATCTTTATTGCCGAAACAAACGCATCATGGAAATACGCCCCGGAACCTTACTGGCCCAGATCAATAGCCCGGCCGACCTGAAAAAGTTCAGCAAGGAACAGATGCACCAGGTATGCGACGAGTTGCGCCAGCACATCATCGACATCGTGAGCGTGCACGGTGGCCATTTCGGAGCCAGTCTGGGCGTGGTGGAACTGACCGTAGCCCTGCACTATGTGTTCAATACCCCTTATGACCAGCTGGTATGGGATGTGGGCCATCAGGCTTACGGACATAAGATACTTACCGGAAGGCGCGACCGGTTCACCACCAACCGCAAATACAACGGCCTCAGCGGTTTCCCCAAAAGAAGCGAGAGCGAATACGACACTTTCGGCGTGGGGCATTCCTCCACCTCCATCAGCGCGGCTTTGGGCATGGCCATGGCAGCCCGTTTGAAAGGGGAGAACAACAGAAAATCGATAGCGGTCATCGGCGACGGCGCCATGACGGCAGGCCTTGCTTTTGAAGCGATGAACCATGCCGGTGTGGCGGACAGCGACCTGCTGATCATCCTCAACGACAACTGCATGAGCATCGACCCCAATGTGGGCGCGCTCAAGGAATACCTGACCGACATCTCCACTTCACCCACCTACAACAAACTCAAAGACGAAGTGTGGAACATGCTCGGAAAACTTCCGGTAGGGAAAAACTTCAGCCGCAGCATGGCCCATAAACTCACGGAAGGGGTAAAGGGAATGGTGAACAGCCGGTCGAACCTGTTCGAAGCGCTCAACCTGCGGTATTTTGGCCCTATCGACGGACACAACATTTCCAAACTGATCGATACGCTGGAAGACCTGAAAAATATTCCGGGTCCCAAAATCCTACATACCATCACTGTAAAAGGTAAGGGTTATATGCTGGCCGAGCAAGACCAGACCAAGTGGCATGCGCCTGGCCTGTTTGACAAAGTGACCGGTGAAATCCAAAAGAAAACCTACCCGGTTCCACAGCCGCCCAAGTACCAGGATGTGTTCGGTCATACCATCATCGAACTGGCAGAACAGAACAAAAAGATCATGGGCATCACCCCTGCCATGCCCAGCGGTTCATCCTTGAAGTACATGATGGAAAAAATGCCGGACCGGGCCTTCGATGTGGGCATCTGCGAACAACATGCAGTAACCCTCAGCGCAGGACTGGCCACGCAGGGCATGCGGGTGTTCTGCAACATCTACTCCTCCTTCATGCAGCGAGCTTACGACATGGTGGTGCACGATGTGGCCATTCAGAAATTGCCGGTCATCTTCTGCCTCGACCGTGCAGGGCTGGTGGGCGAAGACGGACCCACGCACCACGGATGTTATGACATTGCCTATATGCGCTGCATCCCCAATATGATCGTGAGCGCCCCTATGAACGAGAAGGAACTGAGGAACCTGATGTACACGGCACAGCTCGAGAAAAACCAGTTGCCCTTTGTGATCCGTTATCCGCGCGGCGAAGGGGTCATGCCCGAATGGAAAACGCCGTTCGAAGAAATAGAAATCGGAAAGGCAAGAAAGGTAAAGGATGGTGAGGGACTGGCCATCTTGTCGTTCGGGCATCCCGGCAATTTTGTTTCAGCGGCCATCCGTGAACTCCATACCGAGGGAATCAATCCTGCACACTACGACATGCGGTTCGCCAAGCCACTCGATGAAACACTGCTTCATGAATTGTTCGCCCGCTTCGACAAATTCATCACCGTGGAAGACGGCAGCGTCCAGGGTGGCTTCGGCAGCGCGGTTCTGGAATTCATGAGCCGGTTCAACTACAAGGCCGATGTGCGCATCCTGGGCATCCCCGACCGGCTGGTGGAACATGGCACTCCCAAACAATTATACGAAGAAATAGGGCTGGACCCGGCTTCCATCGCGCAAAACATCCGGGCAATGTTCAAAAACGAAAAAACAACAATTGGTGAAATTTTGGCCCCGGCAAAATAGTTTCCGGATTTTTTTTCACAAGAAGCTTCAGGCCTTGACCGCTACAGAGTGTACCGCGGAAGCTATTTCCCTGATGAGTGAAGGGTCTTTTTCTATGGCGTTGCCCACCACAATCACATCGGCGCCATGACGGCAATTGAGGTAGGCTTTCTCCGGATCGGTGATTCCGCCGCCGATGATCAGCGGCACATTGATGGAACGGGAAACCGCCTCGATCATATGCTCAGAAATCGGCTTCTGGGCTCCGCTGCCGGCATCCATATAAATAAGTTTCATTCCCAGCATCTCACCAGCCATGGCCGTGCAAACGGCAATCTCATTCTTGTTGGCAGGAAGCGGGCTTGCATTTGAAATATAGGAGACCGTGGTGGGAGCGCCCCCATCAACCACCATATAGCCGGTGGGCATGATTTCCAGACCGCTCTTTTTCACAAGCGGCGCCGAAACGACGTGCTGGCCGATCAGCAACTCGGGATTCCTTCCGCTGATAAGGGAAAGATAGAGCAGGGCATCGGCATAGCGGCTCACCTGACTGGGGCTTCCCGGAAAAAGTATCACCGGAATAGAGCAGGATTTTTTGATGAGTTGTACGCACTCGTCCAGATAACTGGACACAACCAGACTTCCTCCGACAAAGAAATAATCGACACCGGCCTCTACGGCCAGCCTGATGGTCGATTGCAGGCTGTGGTCATTGACCTTGTCGGGGTCGATGAGTACCACAAAGGACTTTTTCCCGCCCTTTTTCCTGGATGCCAGTGAATTGTATATCGCTTCGTTCGCCATCAGAAAACAGGCCGGCAATGAACCCGACCGGCCATACTCTTGATTAAAACATAAAGATAATGAATCTGCCCTTACGCAGTTTTCTGCCGCAAGATAAGGCCAAAGCGCCTTGCTTCCGTCTTCGAGCCTACCTCCCTGAGAATCAATAGAATCAACTATTCCTGTTTACCCCCTTACGCCCGCAGGCAGATAATCGTAAATTCGTGTATGGATATCAGTTCCGAAATTCAGTTTCAGACGGCCCGAAGCGGTGGCAAGGGTGGCCAGCATGTCAATAAGGTGGAAACAATGGTTATCGGAAGCTGGCCGGTAGATGCATCGGGATTTCTGAGCCCGGAAGAAAAGGCCCGGGTGAAAAAAAACCTGTCGGCAAGAATCAACGCGGCAGGGTTTCTTTTGGTCCGGAGCAGGAAAGACCGGACCCAGCTGGGTAATAAGGCCATCGTGTTGCGAATGATGAACGAGCTGGTTGCACGTGCGCTGACGGTACCCAAGAACAGGAAAGCGACGCGGCCGGGAAAAGCGGCACGGGAGCGACGCATTGAGGAAAAAAAGAAACAGGCCGAACGGAAGCAGAACCGCTCGAAACTTTCCTGGTAGCCCGATGAAAAAAAGACGGGCTCCGAAGCAAAACACAACTAAAGCAGAAATACCGGCGTTATTCCGGCAAGCAATTGCCGGGGCAGTCGCTAACCCCAATTGAAATCAATAATCACCATATCGGTTCTGCTGCTGGCGGTTGTATTCTGCGCATTTGTGCAGCAGCAATACGCGCCCCATCCGTTCAAACTGGTGGTTCCCAGAGGTTGGCCCAAACCTTATCCGGAAGTTTTTGCAAAAAATCCGCTTACCGAGGAGGGTTTTCAACTGGGGCGCAAACTTTTTTACGATACCCGCCTGAGCCGCGACAGCAATTTCGCTTGCGCCAGTTGCCACCAGCAATTTGCTTCATTTGCCCATTATGAGCATGACCTGAGCCATGGATTCAACAACGGGTTGACCACCCGCAACGCCCCCGTGCTGGTCAACCTGGCCTGGATGCGGCAGATGCACTGGGACGGGGGCATCAACCACCTGGAGGTGCAGCCTCTGGCACCGATTACCGCGCCCAACGAAATGGCGGAGACCATCGACGGCGTGCTTGGCAAAATCCGGCGCGGCAGCGAATATCCGGCACTTTTCAAAGCCGCATTCGGAGACGAAACCATCAATAGCGAAAGAATGCTGCGTGCACTGGCACAATTCACGGGAAGCATCCAGTCGTACAACACCAAATACGACCGGGTGATGACGGGCAAGGACAGTTTCACCGTAAGTGAACAAATAGGTTACGAGTTTTTCAACACCTACTGCAACAGTTGCCACAAGGCTCCTCTCTTTACCGACAACCTCTATCACAATACCGGACTGCCGCTCAAACCCCGGCTGAAAGATGCGGGCAGGATGCAAGTGACCCATCTGAGGTCCGACACCCTGAAATTCAAGACACCTACCCTGCGTAATATCATGGTATCGGCCCCGTACATGCACGACGGACGATTCTACGGATTCGGACAGGTGATCGACCACTACCGTAACCGCATCGATACCGCCAGCCCCTATATCGATCCGCTGTTGAAAAAGAAAATCATCATCAGCGACCAGATGAAAATCGATCTGATGTCCTTTCTGAATTCACTCCGAGACGATACGCTTCTGAAAAGCGCACGGTATGCTCCGCCAGCCAACAGCCGCGATTTCAAGACAGATATCCATTTCTGAAAAACAGGATTTACTGAAGCCAGCCATAAAAGAGAAGACCGGCAAACGACATCAATCAGTTGTCGTCTACCGGTCTTGAATGTGAAAACGGCAATCGATTCCGCTTCAGGCAAATCAGTTCTGTTTGGTAGCCCGCTTGCCTTTCAGGGTCTCCTCTATTTTGCGCTGGTTTTCGATTTCGACGCGCTGCTCGTCCTGCTTGCGCATGTTCTCTTCAATATCCTTTTCAATCTTTTCCTTCTTCTTGGTAAGATCAGCCGATTCGTTCACCAGCTTTTCAAGCTTTTGTTCAGCTTTCTTTGTTGCGGATGACTGATCGTTTATCTGCAGCTCGAGGTCGTAGGCCGACACTGCAGGAAGCTGGTTGGTGAGGTATTGTTTCGCGTCGGTCATGGCCCGGTCGTATTCCGAATCGCCCAGAAATTTCTCATACCCGGAAGATACCAGCAAGGTCACCGTGGTGCTGTTCTTGTCTTTTTTCCCTTTTGACTTGGCTTTGACATAAAGGTCATAGGTTTCATTGCCGAATTCAGGAAGCCTTACCCCACTGTACAACACATATCCTTTGCTGTCTTTTCCCTTATAGCCCATTTTCTGCATCCTTTCTTCGATGGCTTTATACACGACATTTTCCGGATAAGGCATTTCCAACTCTACGGCAGGCTGGGTCGACTTCTGGAATTCTGCCGTGGTTACCCGGGCCTGTGCAAAAACAGAACCTGCGGCAAACAGCATGACCAGTGAAAAGAATAATTTTTTCATAGCAAAAAAGTTTCGATGGTGATTGAATGTTCAGGTGCTAAATTACTGTTTCAAAAGCAAATCCGTCAAGGAGTCACCGGCTTTTGAACATACTGTTGAAAATCTCTTTCAGAGCCTTACACCACCTATTTAATTTTTATAAGAGTAAATTTGCCTAAACACCGGTGAACAATTGGGAGAAATCAAAAAACTAGCGGGGCAAACCATGTGGTATGGGCTCAGTTCCATCGCCGCCCGTCTCATCAATTATCTGCTTACGCCCTATCTCACTTACAGCCTCACCATACAGACCGCCGATTTCGGAAAAATGGCGCTGATTTACGCAGCTATTCCAGTTTTCAATGTCATTTTCACCTACGGATTTGAAACGGCGTTTTTCCGTTTTTCCTCGGAAGACCGGCAACACAACCGCTCCGTTTACAGCACATCGCTCTGGTCGCTTCTCATCAGCACACTGCTGCTGTCCTTGTTCCTGTGGCGGCAACAGCAGCAGTTGTCGGCTTCCCTGGGGCTGGGCGCATATCCCGAACTTGTACGGCTGGGCATCCTCATCATCGCCCTGGACGCCCTCTCGGCCATACCATTCGCCCGGCTGCGTCAGGAGGGGCGGCCGGTCAAATTCGCCCTGATTCGGGTTTCGGGCATCCTCATCAATGTCTTTCTTACCTGGTTTTTCGTCAGCTTTTGCACCAACGCCGCAACACAAAACCCGCAAAGCTGGGTGCTTTCCTTTTTCAACCCGTCGCTGAACCCGATCGTGTATGTGATGGCAGCCAACCTGGTGCAGTCGGCATTTACGCTCCTACTGCTGGGCCGTGAGATCCTGCAGATCCGTCCTGTATTCAACGGAAGACTTTGGCTGCGGATGATGCTGTATGGGTTGCCCCTGCTGGTTGCCGGACTGGGAGGCATGGTCAATGAAACCCTCGACAGGCTTATGCTGAACTGGTGGCTGCCCGGCAGTGTTGAACAAAAGCAATCGGCGGTGGGTATCTACAATGCCTGTTACAAACTGGCTATCCTCATAACGCTCTTTATCCAGGCGTTCCGGATGGGTGCGGAACCTTTTTTCTTCCGGCGGGCGAGCGGCGCCAATCCAGGTCAGGCCTATGCACGGGTGATGAAATTTTTCGTGATTGTGGTGACCCTTATGTTTCTGGTGGTGGCGCTGTACATTCCAGTCTGGAAATATTTTATCGGACCCCGGTACTGGTCGGGCCTGTCGGTGGTTCCGGTACTGCTCTTCGCCAATATCTTCCTGGGCATTTATTACAACCTGAGCATCTGGTACAAACTGTCCAACAAAACAATGGCCGGTGCCTGGATCACCCTCGCCGGTTCGTTGGTCACCGTCGTAATCAACTACCTATTTATTCCCCGTTTTGGCTTTACCGCCTGTGCCTGGTCCACATTCCTTTGTTACGGCACCATGATGACCATCTCCTTCAAATGGGGTCAAAAGCAGCACCGTATCCCTTATGCCTGGAAAAAACTGGTGGCTTATATGGTAATTGTCGCACTGATTTTCTTTCTGCATAAGGGACTCGTTCTTCTATGGCCCAATCCGGTCTTTTCCATTGCTGTGGCCTCCCTGCTGACAGCCGCCTATATCCGCTTCGTCATTCAGGTAGAGAAAAAAGATATGCTCCAGATGCCGCTGCTGGGA
>JBIIDU010000290.1:0-3125 GCA_044238165.1 Ferruginibacter sp.
TCCCGGGGCACTTCCGATGCCGATAGCATGACGATGGTGAGCCGCTTTTGCATCGCCTCGGGGAACTGCTCTACTTCTTCGATGAAACACCAGCCGTCTTTCGCCGGCAGGTTGATGTCAAGAAATACCAGCCCTCTTCCGGATCCGTCGACTTCGGCAGAAAGCCGGGCTTTCACGGTTTCCACGGCACGGTCTACCGTATCGGCCTCCAGTATGGTATCGGTGACCCCGGATTCTTCCGCCATGATGCGGTGGTAGAAGTTGGTGGCTTCATCGTCGTCGATCAGCAATATGAATTCAATGGGTTTGCTCATAACGGTAACCGGACACAGGCACTAACGGACCTTCTCCGGGCAGGCGGCTAAGTTAAAGTTTGTTGGGGAATGCGACGGCAAACGCCCCCAAACAAATCCTTGTTCTCCTGTACTAAAACGATTCTTCCGGTCTTCGATTTCATCGAATTGTCTGTAGAATTTTTACTACGGTTCGGCATAAAGCGCTTGTTTTCCGCATGCTGCACCGGCACCACGTTTCGGGGCAGTTTGCAGAGAAGGGGAACAATGGTACCTTGTACCTCCTTTCACCGAAAACCGCAAGATTATGCTGCAATTCTTCTCCGGCAGCGCCCGCATCATCAACACGCGCCGCGCTGTAACCGAGTGTATGGAAATCGCCCTGGGCGAACATTTTGCCGACACATCTCTTGTCATTTTACATGCGTCCATGGGTCACAACTTCCAGGAAATGGTGGACCAGGTACATGAACTGGCTCCCAAGGCCCGCATTGTAGCGGCTTCCTGCTGCGGTGTGGTAGGGCGCGAAGGCGTAAGCGAATCCATGAAGGACATGGCCCTGATGGCCGTCAAAGGCAACGAGTTCGCCCTGGCCTCCACCGACGGCATATTCGGCAACAACACCTACGAAAAGACACTGGAAATGGCCCGGAAGCTCAAGCAGGAGCAACCCGGCATCAATATGATATTCACCATGGCTTCGGGTATCGATATCGACAACAACGCCACAATCCGTGCGATCGAAGCCGTGTTCGGCGAATCGGTCACCATCTTCGGGGCCACTTCTTCCGACAACATGCGCGGTCTGGTCAGCTATCAGGTGGTAGACAGCACCGTTTATGAACACGGCGCCTTCCTTATCGGATTCGCCGACCCTACCCTGAAAGTGGATACCCAGGCCACCCATGGATTTGTGGCAGTGGGCGAGCCGCTGGTGGTAACACGCTCTTCGGGCCATATCATTTACGAACTGAACGGACAGCCGGCCTGGCAGGAATATACCCGCCGGCTGGGACTGACCGCTACCGCAGCCTGCGGCGACACCATTCCCATCGGGGCGCTCGGCGAAGAATTGTCCGATGTGCTCGCCGCCGAATACGGGAACCGACATATCCTCAGGGCAGTGACCCACCGCGAGGGCGATGCCATGTATTATGCAACCGATTGCCCTGAAGGCACAAGGCTCTGGCTTACCACACGCGATGAAGAACTCATATTCAGGGAAATGGACCGAATCGTGGAATGTATCCGCCTGCGTACGCACGGAGCGGCACCCGTTGCCGTATTCCATGCCGACTGTCTGGCACGCGGCCGCTTCCTGTTCAACCGCGTCATCAAAGATGAACTTGTCAGCAAAATGCAAAACCCCTTTTATGCCGACGGAACCTGCCCGCCCTGGCTGGGCATGTACGGATTCGGCGAGTTTGCCCGGCTGGGCGGAAAAAACGTCTACCATAATTACACCAGTGCGCTCTACGTGCTCTACCGGTGATTGGTCCGCACCTGAATCATGAATGAAGACAGCCGATACGAAAAACTACTGAGCGAATACCGTAACCTTCAACTGAGGGTGACACGGTTTTCAGCCATCGAGCAGGAACTGATCAACACCCGCGACCGGCTCGACCAGGAACTGCAGTTGTACAAACGGAAGCAGCAGTATAGCCTGAAGTCGCTGGCCGTGAAATCGCGGAAAGAGCTTCTGGAGCTGATTGCGGAAGGCATTGTCGACATCGTTGAAACCGAATGGGCTGCCGTATTCCTGAACAATATTGAAGATCCGGAAAACTCCCTGCTGCTGTCCGAAGGCCTTGCCAAGGGAGAACCCGGGGCGGAATGGATCTCTGAAATGCTGCTACTCGCCCGGCCGGTAGGTGTGCGGCAAACGCGGGTGTTCGATTCTTCCGATACCGCCGGCCTGGGCATTCTTTCACGGCATGCGCATGTGCTTATCAGCAAATTCAGCGAGTCCGACCTGAACTACGAGTTGTATTTCGTAGCCGGCATCTCCCATGCCAAAAAAGGCAGCTACACCAGCATCCAGGAAAGGCATCGCGATATCTTTTCGCTCTTTACGAACCAGATGCAGTCCGTATTCGCCAACAGATGGCGGAGCGAAAAAATGGAGGAGCAGTTGCAGCAGATCTCCCGTTCGCAACAGGAACTGAAAAAACTATCGCTGATTGCCACCAAAACCAAAAGCGGTGTAATCATCGCCGACGCCCATGGCCGTATTGAATGGGTGAACGATGCGTTCACCAAGATCTCAGGCTACGGGGCCGAAGGAGTCATTGGCAGAAAGCCCAAGGAATTATTGCAGGGGGAGGAGACCGGTGAGACCGAAAAACAAATGCTTTCGCAGGCCCTGCGCAACAAGGAAGACATCGAAATCACCGTAGTCAACCACAACAAGGGCGGAGAACGCTACTACAACCAGCTCGAAATCGCTTCGGTATTCGACGACCGGGGCAACCATACCAACTTCATCGCAATCCAGAAAGATATCACCGACGAAATCCGCATCCAGCAGGAAATCATCAAAATCAATTCCCGCTTCGAACTGATTGCGAACTTCTCGAAAATCGGCATCTGGGAGCACGATACAAACGCAAACACCGTCAACTGGAACCATGTCATGTTCCAGATCAGCGGCCTGGGTGCGGAAAAAGAAGGGGGAGATTATATCGGGTTGTGGAAAGAGAACATACATCCCGAAGACCGCACCCGTATCCTCGAGGAAATAAGGGCGCTCCGACATAACAGGCAAAGCCATGTACAGCAAGAGTTCCGCGCCTACCGGCACACCGACCGATCGCTGCGAATCCTTCAGTC
>JBIIDU010000291.1:0-3117 GCA_044238165.1 Ferruginibacter sp.
TGCCATCCGGAAGGCAGGGGAGTTGATTGATATGCGCACCCACCGGGGCGAACATCCGAGGATGGGAGCCACCGATGTGTGCCCGCTGATTCCGGTATCGGGCATCAGCATGGAGGAAACGGCCGCATGGGCGGTTCAGCTTGCCGAAAGGGTAGGAAAGGAGCTGGCACTTCCTGTTTATCTCTATGAAGCGGCGCAACCCGACAGCCGCCGCAGCAATCTCGCAGTGATCCGCGCGGGAGAATATGAAGGACTGGAGGCGAAAATGGCCAGGCCCGAATGGAAACCCGACTGCGGACCCGCAACCTTCGATGCCCGGAGGGGTGCCACCGTAATTGGTGCACGTGATTTTCTGATTGCCTACAATGTAAATCTGAACACTACCAGTACACGAAGGGCCAACGCGGTCGCCTTCGATGTGCGCGAAGCCGGAAGGGTGAAGCAGGAAAACGGAAAACCCGTGCTTGATGCCGACGGCAACAAGGTCATGATTCCCGGAAGCCTGAAATCCGTAAAAGCCATCGGTTGGTACATCGAGGAATACGGCATCGCGCAGATTTCGATGAATCTCACCAACATGCGTGTTACGCCCCTGCATCTGGCGTTCGATGAAGTTTGTAAAAAATCTTCCGAAAGGGGACTGCGGGTAACGGGTAGCGAGCTGGTGGGGCTGGTGCCTTTATCGGCCATGACCGATGCGGGCCGTTATTTCCTGCACAAGCAGCAACGCTCCTCCGGCGTCAGTGAAGCCGAGCTGGTTCGGATTGCCATCAAGTCAATGGGGCTCGAAGAGCTCAGCCCCTTCAAACCCGAAGAACGCATCATCGAATACCTGCTGGCAGATCCGGCAACGAGTCGCCTGGCTTCCATGACGGTATCGGCATTTGCCGACGAAACCGCAAGCGAAAGCCCTGCTCCCGGAGGCGGTTCCATCTCCGCCTGCATCGGATCGCTGGGAGCCGCACTGGGGACCATGGTGGCCAACCTGAGTAGCCATAAGAAGGGCTGGGATGCCCAATGGGAGGAATTCAGCCGCTGGGCTGAAAAGGGACAGTCACTCAAGGCCGAACTCGTATGCTTGATTGATGCGGATACGGCTTCTTTCAACGGACTCATGCAGGCCTTCGGCCTTCCAAAAAATACAGCCGACGAAAAAGCCGCACGTACCACTGCCATCCAGGCGGCCACACGTTATGCCATGGAAGTTCCATTCCGGGTGATGCAAACCGCTTTTGATGGTTTCGGACTGATTCGCGCCATGGCTGAAAAAGGAAACCCCAATTCCGTTTCCGATGCGGGCGTGGGTGCACTTTGCCTGCGCAGCGCGGTGCTGGGCGCCTTCCTCAATGTGAAAATCAATGCGCAGGGTTGTACCGATGCCGCTTTTGTAAAGCAGATGCTGGCATCGGGCGAATCACTGGCTGCGGGTGCCATCGCCACCGAGCAGGAAATCCTGAAGATTGTTGAAACCAAAATTGCCGGATCCTGAGGGCAGGAAACGAATCATAAAATCAAACGCAACCAACCGGCATGTTCACCGATACCACCACCATCCGCGTTCATTACGCGCTGACCGACCAGATGGGTTTGGTTTATCACGGTCACTACGCACAGTTTTACGAAATCGGCAGGGGAGAAGCTATCCGAAGGTTGGGGCTTACCTACAAAGACATTGAGGCCATGGGTGTGGTCATGCCGGTCATAGATCTGCACAGCCGTTTCCTGCGGCCCGCCCGTTACGACGACCTGATTACCGTTACGACCATGCTCCGCGAACTTCCCGTGCATCACAAGATTGTGTTTCATCACGAAGTGCACAACGAGTCGGGCGATTTATTGAATACGGGTGAAATCACCTTGTATTTCATGGAGGCTGCCACATTGAAACGCTGTCCGATGCCGGAGGACTTGCATCGGTTGCTTCAGCCTTATTTCAACCGGGAATAAGGCTATTTCCCCGCCATCCCGTCGATGCTGAATTTGCCGGGTCCCAGTAACAGGATGACCACAAAGCAAACCAGGTAGATGGCGGAGGTTTCCCCGTCGCCGAACAGCTCCCCATTGTGTGCCTTGAACAAGGCCACACCCATGGTGATGATGAGGGGAATACAGCTCACTCGGGTGAAGAGACCGATCACCACGAACAGGGCGCAGAAAAACTCGGCGAACACCACCAGGGTATAGGATACCGTGCTGCCCATCCCCAAAAAGTTCATGAAGTCGGAATGGTTTTTGCCATAGCCCTGAAGTTTGCCGAAGCCATGGCTCATCATCAATATGCCGATGCAGACCCGGAGCAGCAGCATGGCCGTGTTGAACGCGTGGGGGCTGTACTTGATGGATAAGAGTTTTTTCAACTTGGAAGCATTGAATGTTAGGAGATAGGCAAAAATACGCAGCATCCTGATTCGGCCGACCAATTTCGACCGGCTTCTTTTTGAAGGGCGATACCGCCGCTCCGCCCTTTTAACATTTGTTTGCCGAAGAAGCGGCTAATTTTATCGGGGCATTGAATTATCCACATTGCACCCTGGTTCCTTTTACGAAGGATGTAGCAAGCCAGCGGGTGGTTACATTTGCAAAACGTTCATGAATTTTTCGCCTTCCATACTGTTTGCCCGGTCAGTGGCTTTCATTTCTTTTCTTATTTCTGATGCTGCGGCACAAACAACCTATACCAACAGCGAACCCTACCGGCAGCTCGCGGAAATCCGCGACCATATGTTGCAAAAGGAATACGGGAAAGCTTATCCGCTGGTGGGAATGTTGCGCAATCGCGAGGGTAATGCATATCAGCCGATGGTGGCTATGGCCGCCGATGAGCTGGACTATTATTTCATACTCTGCCGTCTGGTATTGCGCATACCGGCCGCTGAAGCCGAGGCCATCCGCTTTCTGGACCGCACCGTGAATCCTGTTTTCAGCAGCCGGGTCAGCCATCAGCTGGCCAACCATTATTTTCATGCGGGTGATCACGATAATGCCGTCAAATATTTTTCTCAATCCGACTTCCGCCATCTCGACAATGAGGAGCTGGCCGATACCAAGTTCCGCATGGCTTATTCGCTGTTCAACCTGAAGCGCTTCGGTGAGGCGGAGCCGCTGTTCAACGAAATA
>JBIIDU010000292.1:0-3114 GCA_044238165.1 Ferruginibacter sp.
CGAAGCAGTCGATATCATTTGATTTGGTGAGGATGAGCCGGGGCAGGGGTTTGGCGACAATCCGTCTGCTCAGCACCGCACTGTCGTTGCAGACAGAATCGCTTACCTGTACAAAAAATACGGTGGTATTCAGCGGCCGTGCTACCGGGTTCGCGCTTCGGGGATCATCTAGCAGCGTTGCGGGCTGCCAGCGGTAACCGGTGCCTCCTGTTGCCGTCAGCTGCAGCGGATAACCCGAGCACACCGAATCTGCGGCGGCATTGATGGAAAAACGTGCTGCCGCCCTGATGCTTACCCGGATGGAGTCGGTTGCCGTGCAGTTGAAAGCGGGATCCGATGAAATAACATAATAGGTGGTATTGGCAACGGGCGCGGCAACGGGTTCGGCAATATCCGGCGCACTGAGTGTTTGGGCGGGAGACCACAGATATGCTTGCGCACCTGTGATACGCAAATAGGCCGAGTCACCGATGCAGATGCTGGTATCGGTACTTTTTGTGATGGCGGGCGAGGGCAGAATATTGATCTGGACGCTGTCGGTGGCACTGCAACCCGCTGCGGTAGTGCCCGTCACAAAGTATTTCAGCGTATCGGCAGGGGAAGCTACCGGCGCTGCGGACAGGCTGTCTGATAGCGCTGTGGCGGGTGACCAGTTGTACCTAACTCCTCCGGTTGACGTCAATTGCACCTGCACGCCGCGGCAGGTTGTCTGGTCTTGGATTGTATTGATCAGCGGGGTGTCAACGGTAATGTGTACACTGTCCTGAGCCAGATGATATTCGGCAAAGCGGATATCATCAAGCGCGAAGCAGGCATCGCCCGTTGTACTGCGGTTGATGACCGAGAGGCTGACCAGCGTATCTGTACCCGAAAGCCAGATGGCTTGATGGGTGGTCCATGCGCATGCAGTGGCTGATACGTTCATCAGGCTGCCGATGGGCGCATCATTGATGGTGAACTGCATTTTGGCTTCAGCGGAATTTGTCACCGGTTGCATCCTGCAGGAGAATACATAGCGGGTATTGGGCAGAATCCGTGCGGCACTGCTCCAGATTTTTGCTCCGTCGACCGTATTGTTTCGGACAATCAGCCTGTTTCCGAATCCATCCAGAAAATTTCCGCAGGCGGCAGCACCCGGTACCGCATTGGCAGTTGAATCATAAATCACATACTGCCCTGCTCCGGCAATAGACGGACTGTTTGCTGAAAGTGTATAATCGGACCCAAATTGCTGGTTGCCCTGGCTGAAATCTCCATTGCTGATCAGGTTGGGTGCAATCCGGATGCCTGAAAGCCGGAAAAGCGAAGTGCCGCCGGAGGTAGTGGTGGGCGAGGGGCTCAGCGGGTTGTCCAGGGCGTTTCCTGGCGACCAGCAGAACGTGAAATTCGTATCGGTTCGGCTGCGCAGGCGTGCATTGGAGCCGAAGCATATCGTTGTGTCGGGTGTTAGTACGATATCGGCGTTTTGAAAACCTGCAACTAGCAGCCGCTGTAAGGTGTCTTTACAGCCGTTCTTTTCGATGAATAATTTCACCGTGTAGGTTCCTGTATCGGAATAGCGGTGTGCAGGGCTGAAAAGATTGGTGTAAACAGTTCCGTCTCCCATTTCCCAGATGGTTTGGGTATTGGCTGAATCACTGATGATAAATACGATATCTGAAGGGGAACAGGGCGATTGCAGTATGGTGAAATCGGTAAGGCAGCGGAGCGTTGGACGCTGGGGTTCGGGCAGTATCGGCTTTATTTTGAAGGGAATTGCGAAACGCTGGTTAAGGGTGTTATCGCCCGGGGGTTGGGCGGCTTTTCCCTGCGGATGGTCAATTTTGATAGTTGATGGTGCTGAAGGACCAGGCAAAAACAGGACTGCAATGCAGAGCTGTATCCATAGCAGGTATGGCGCAGTTGTGGTCATTTCAGGATAAGGTGGCTGCTGCTTCGGATTTGTCTGAAAGCAACAATCAAATGCCGGTATAGTTCAGTGGCGTGATGGATTTCAGTTCCTTTTTCACGCCGGATTTTATATTCAGTGCGTCAATGAAACGGTGCAGGGCATTGCGGTCGATATGCTTCTGCCCCCGCGTAAGCTCTTTCAGTTTTTCGTAGGGCTCCGGAAAGCCTTCCCGCCGCAGGATGGTTTGCACCGCTTCGGCCACAACGGCCCAGTTGTCGAGCAGGTCGGCGTTCATCTTTTTTTCGTTTAGTTCAAGCTTCGCCATTCCCTTTCGCATGGCTTCCAGCGCTATCAGGGTATGGGCCACCGGAACACCGATGTTGCGCAGTACCGTGCTGTCGGAAAGATCGCGCTGCAGCCGTGAAATGGGCAGTTTTTCTGATAAGTGTGCCAATAGCGCATTTGCAATACCCAGATTGCCTTCGGCGTTTTCAAAATCAATCGGATTGATCTTATGGGGCATGGCACTGCTGCCGGTTTCCCCCTTAACGCTTTTTTGCAAAAAGTATTCCATGCTGATGTAGGTCCAGATGTCGCGGCAGAAATCAAGCAAAATGGTGTTGATCCGGCGTATGGAATCGAAATGAGCTGCAAGCAAATCGTAATGTTCTATCTGCGTGGTGTATTGCTGCCGTTGCAGGCCCAATCTTTTTTCCAGAAACTGGTCGGCGAAGCGCTTCCAGTCATATTTCGGGAAGGCGGCATGGTGTGCATTGAAATTGCCGGTGGCGCCTCCGAATTTTCCGGTGAAGGGGATGTGTACGAAAAGGGCCAGTTGGTTTTCGATGCGTTCGGCGAATACCATCAGTTCTTTCCCCATACGGGTGGGTGAAGCGGGCTGTCCGTGTGTACGGGCGAGCATAGGCGCCCTTTCGCAGCGGCTCGCCATCCTTTGCAGGTCGGCCTGCAGGTTTATCAAAGCTGGAAGATAAACCTCCTCCAGCGCTTCTTTCCAAAGGCAGGGAACGGCGGTATGGTTGATGTCCTGCGACGTGAGTCCGAAGTGTACCCATTCTTTGATCGCTGAGCCGCCCAGAGCGGAGAGTTCCTGCTTTATGAAATATTCCACCGCTTTCACATCGTGGTTGGTGGTTTTTTCCAAAGCCTTCACTTTGAGGGCATCTTCGATGCTGAAGTCGGAGGCCTGTTGCCGGAGTTTCTTT
>JBIIDU010000293.1:0-3071 GCA_044238165.1 Ferruginibacter sp.
GCTGGGGCAACCAGCGGGCCACATTGATGGAGTTGGCAGAAGTAAGCGTCAGCGCCCCGCCCAGTTCCTTATCGAGAAAAGCAGTCTTCACCATTTGCTGGCAATCGTCGAAAGTACCCGCCACTTCCAGAGCACGGATGTTTTTTCCCAATGTAGTCAGTTGCTGCTCCTGCACGCTGCTCACTTTTCCCGAAGGGTAAAGGATGACAACCTCTACGCCCTCCACGCCAAAAAAACCATCGGCTACCGCCCCGCCGGTATCGCCCGATGTGGCCACCAGCACCGTTATCTTCTGCTGCCGGCTATTGACGAAATGTCCGAGGCATCGGCTCATGAACCGGGCTCCGATGTCCTTGAACGCAAGTGTGGGGCCGTGAAACAGTTCGAGCGAGAAACAATTTTCGTTTATACGGACCAGTGGTATGGGAAAGTTCACCGTTTCTTCAACTATGTCCATCAGTGCCGCGTCGGGAATAGCATCGCCCACATAGGGGCGGATGACTGTGTAGGCGATTTCGGCATCGGACATGCTGCCAAGCTGCCCGATGAATCCTTCAGGCAATACGGGGAGAAACTCCGGAAAATACAAACCCTTATCGGGAGCCTGGCCCAACAGGGTGGCTTCGCGAAAATCGGCACGTACCGAAGCATTGTTCAGACTGTAATAGTGCATCGTTCAGATATGGGTTGTAGGATATGAGTCAGGGTGTTATTCCTCAAAAATGATTCCTTCCGGATTGATGGTTGTTACATAAGTATGATAAGGCAGGCCTGTGTTGTCGTAGACCGACTTCATAGCGGCCTCCACCTTCAGCGCGGTTTCCGCACTGGCGCTCATCATAAAAACCGATGGACCCGACCCGCTGATTCCGCCTCCCAGCGCACCTGCGGCAAGAGACTGCTTTTTCAGTTCATCAAACCCGGGTATGAGTATGCTTCTCACCGGCTCCACGATACCGTCAACCAGTGAACGGCCGATGAGGGCCAGGTCATTTTTCATAAATCCGGCTACCAGCGCACCCACGTTTCCCCACTGGGTCACGGCATCTTTCAGTGCAACCTCCCGACGCAAAATACGGCGGGCATCGGCGGTACGCACTTCTATCTGCGGATGTATGACGGTGATGTGCAACGGAGGAGCAGGAATGCTTACAATGTCGGGCGGTTGGGTGCTCCGTATGAGCGTCACCCCCCCGTAAATGCAGGGAGCGATGTTGTCGGCATGCTGCACACCGCTGGCAACTTCCTCTCCAAACATGGCCAGCCGCACCAGGTCGGGCAATGCAAAACGGTTTCCAAGCAGGCGGTTCGCACCAACCACGGCACCTGCGGCACTTGCCGCGCTGGAACCAATACCGCTGCCGGGTTTTATTTTTTTATGGATCACCACTTCGAAGCCGGGTGCGTCCTTCCATTCGTCCATCAAAGCCACCAACGGGGCACCTGCCGTATTCCTTGAGGGATCTTCGGGAAGTGGGAATCCGTCGGCACTCCGAACCACCACTTTGCGCTCATCGATCAGCCGCATCTCCATAAGATCACAGGGAGCATGCAGGCAAAGTCCCAGCACATCATACCCGCAAACCAGATTGGCAACTGTGGCCGGTGTGCGGAGTCGGACCCACCTATGCTGTGGAGTGTTTCCCATGTTTCAACTATTTTGATCAGCGAACGGTACGCAATATATCGGCGAAAATACCCGAGGCAGTCACATCGGCTCCGGCCCCTGCGCCTTTTATCACCAATGGATACTCGGCATACCGGTCCGTATGAAACAACACGATATTGTCCTTACCATACAGGTGATAGAAGTCGTGCTCCGCTGCTATGTGCTGCAGGCCGACCGATGCCCTGCCGTTTTCGAAACGGGCCACGAATTTCAGTTTCTTTCCCGCTTCAGCGGCTGAACGATACAATTCCCGGAAATGGCTTTCATGATGCTCGACCGAACGGTAGAAATCCTCAACTGATCCCTGCATACATGCAGCCGGCATGAACGCCGTGTTCTCCACGTCCTCCATTTCTATGGGGTAACCGGCTTCGCGGACCAGTATCATAATTTTCCGGGCCACATCCTGACCGCTGAGGTCCAGCCGGGGATCGGGTTCGGTGTAGCCGCCCTCCTGCGCCTCCCGGACCACGGAAGCGAAAGAACGGCTGCCGTCGTACCGGTTGAATACAAAATTAAGCGTGCCGCTCAGCACGGCTTCAATCTTATGCACCCGGTCGCCGCTGCGCAGCAGATCGTTGAGCGTGGATATCACAGGAAGGCTGGCTCCCACATTGGTTTCAAAAAAGAAATCGGTACCGTACTCGGCAGCCAGCTGCTTCAGCAGCGCATAAAATGCATGGGGAGAGGAACAGGCGATCTTGTTGCAGGCCACCACCGCCACACATTTCTTAAGGAGTTGGGGGTAAAGCGCAGGCACCAGCTCACTGGCCGTGATATCCACAAAAACCGAATTGCGCAGGTTCCGTTCTATGATGATGTCCACAAACCGTCCCAGATTGGCCGATTCTCCTGTAGACATTGCGCCAGAGAGTTTTTCGGGTGAAAGGCCCCGTTCATCAACCACCATGAAGCGGCTGTTGATGGCTCCTACCAGGTTGATCTGCACACGCAACTGCTCTTGCAGGTATTGCTGCTGGCTGTGCAACTGCTGCAACAACCGGGCGCCCACATTGCCGATACCGGCGATATACAGGTTGATTTCCCTGAACACGCTTTCAAAAAAAGCTTCGTGCAACACATTGATGGCCTTCTTCACATCGGCAGTGGCGATAACGGCCGAGATATTCATTTCGGAAGAGCCCTGGGCGATGGCGCTCACATTGATGCCGTTATGCCCCAGGGCAGCGAACATTTTTCCGCTCACACCGGTATGGCTACGCATATTTTCTCCCACCACCGCAACAATGGCCAGATCGCGCTCCACCCGGATGGGATTCACTTTTCCGGTGGCGATTTCGAAGGAGAACATCCCATCGATTGCGGACCGGGCATCGTCGGCATACTGGTTGTCGATGGCCACTGAAATGGAATGTTCGCTCGAGCTCTGGGTGATCAGAAT
>JBIIDU010000002.1:0-34255 GCA_044238165.1 Ferruginibacter sp.
ATCTTCAGCCAACCACTTTTGTCAGTTGAAAAACCGCATGCCATGAACGAACATTCAAGATTATTCGATTTTCTCGACCATCAGCTGTATCATTTCCCCAAAAACGATTTGCTTTCGGCCAAAGAGGAAGGCCGGTGGGTATCGCAGGGAACCGCCGAGGTGAAAAAACTGGTCGACAAACTGAGTGCGGCCCTCATCAGCATGGGTATCAGCGGAAATGACATGACACCTGAAACCCAGGACAAGATTGCCGTTATCAGCCGCAACCGGCCCGAATGGCTGATTCTAGACCTGGCCTGCCAGCAGACGGGAGCCTTGCTTTGTCCGGTGTATCCTACCACGCATGTCAACGAGCTGCAGTTCATTTTCAATGATGCTGCGGTTAAAATGGTTTTTGTCAGCGGCGAAGAAATCCTTTCGAAAGTAGACAGTATCCGGTCGAAAGTGCCCTCGCTGAAGCAGGTGTATTCCTTCGACAAGCTGGACGGAGCCACGTACTGGCAGGAAATACTGCAGCGCCCCGGGGCGGCGGATTATGAGCAGCTGGAGAAAATTAAGTCCGGCATCCGCTCCGATCACTGTGCCACCATCATCTATACTTCCGGCACCACCGGTTTCCCGAAGGGCGTGATGCTCAGCCACCGCAACATTGTAACGAATGTGCTCAACGCGGTCGATGCTTTCCCGTTCGAACAAAAAACCGGCGGACGGTCACTGAGCTTCCTTCCCCTGAACCACATCTTTGAGCGGATGGTTTCCTACATCTATCTCTACCGCGGCATATCCATCTATTATGCCGAAAGCCTTGAAACCATTGGAGACAATATCCGCGAAATAAAGCCCCACCTCTTTTCCACCGTACCCCGCCTGCTGGAAAAGGTTTATGACAAGATCATGGACAAGGGCGCAACACTCACCGGCATCAAGAAGAAACTGTTCTACTGGGCGGTTGAACTCGCCAACCAGTACGATGTGCAGAAGTCCGGATCACCCTGGTACCGGATGCAGTTGTCGCTTGCGCGCAAACTGGTGTTCAGCAAATGGCGCGAGGCCCTCGGCAATCACATCGAGTTCATCATCACCGGAGGTGCCGCCTGTCAGGTCAGGCTGATCCGCATTTTCACCGCAGCCGGCATTCCGATCTACGAGGGTTATGGCCCCACCGAGAACAGCCCCGTCATCAGCGTGAACTGCCGTTTTCCGGGCGGCACCAAATTCGGCACCGTCGGCTGCGTGCTCCAGGGGCAGGAAGTGCGGCTGGAGCCCGATGGCGAAATTTGCGTGAAAGGTCCCAGTGTGATGATGGGCTATTACAAGCGCCCCGACCTTACGGCCGAAACCATCATCGACGGCTGGCTGTATACGGGTGATATCGGCGTATTTGAAGAGGACCGTTATCTGAAAATCACCGACCGCAAGAAAGAGCTGTTCAAGACCAGTGGCGGCAAGTATGTGGCACCACAGCCCATCGAAAACAAAATGAAGGAGTCGCCCTTCGTGGAACAGATGATGATTGTGGGTGCCGAGCAGAAATATGTGGGGGCGCTGATTGTGCCCAGTATTCCCAACCTGCGCGAGTGGATGCGCGCCAAGAACATTCCTTTTGTAACCGCGGAAGATGCGGTCAACAATCCCGATGTGCTCAGGCTTTACCGCGAACTGGTGGACAGTTTCAACAAGTTTTTCAACCAGGTGGAACAGGTGAAGCGCTTCGAACTGCTTCCCGATGAATGGACGGTGGATACCGGCGAACTGACGCCCACCCTGAAACTCAAACGCAAGGTTATCATGGAAAAATACCGCGATGCGGTTGAGCGCATATACCGTTGATGTACCTGTAAGTTATCTGTATTCTGTCTGTATCAGGGATTGCAGAAGTCACAGTACATCGGGTCGCAGTACTCTTTGCCTTCGGATGGTTTCCGTTCTTCCACCCCGCCGCATTTCCGGCACAGCCAGATGTCATCCTTCGGTAGGTGGGTGGGCATTCCGCAAGCTTCACAGGGCAGCCCCGGCACCCGCCCGGATAGCGAAAAGCCGGGTATCCCGCACTGCGGGCATTCCGACAACATGTTTCCAATCAGGGTTTTCGTGGCCATGCGAATGTTTTCCATCCGCAACGGATTTCGGTGGGCCCGCAGGTCGGTTTCCGCGATAATGCATGCACCCGGTGCGAGACCAAGCAGCGTTTCGGCGACAGCACCAAGTTCCTGCGGAGTAAGCAGATTTTTATGGATGATGCTACTATCGGTTGTTTTTAGAATGATGCCTGTTTCGGGGAAACCGGCTCTGGTGGCGAACGAAAGAATCTCATGTGCCGAGTTGGAAGTGAGGCTGGCCGCATTGTTGTTCAGCGTGCCATGGCTTCCGGATATTTCCAGTCCAAGCCGGAAATCGTGCAGCAGCAGCAATTCTTGGTTGATGGTAATGAACGGCGAATCGGGATGGGGATGAAAAGCTCCTTCACTCGCAAGAATGATTTCCGCCTGCGGATATTTTTCTCTGCCCAGCCTCACTTTCTCCTGGGCCGCCTCCAGCTGTGTGCCTGCCCGAGGAATCTCGCCGCTGAAAGTGCCTAATCGGTCGGTGTCGATACCCTCCGAAACAAACACCTGCATGCCGAATGCTTCCTCAAAGGGCGGAGCGATTGCCTGTTCTTTTTGATGCATGCTTACCAGCAGTACGGTTCTGTTCCGGAAAAATTGCGCGGCCATGTTCAAAATTAACAAGGCCGCATTGCAATTGTTGCCTGTACAGAGGGAAACAGATCTTTAGGAAGATGTTGCCGTAATGTTATTTATTCCTCCGAAAGCCTTGCCCGGCCGCTGAAATAGCGTACCTTTGCGCCGCGAAAACAGGCTTCGAAACCGCACACCCTACGAAAAAAAGGGGCATTGCCTCCGATTCGTGTAAACCTTTCATTATGAGCATCCGGAACATAGCAATAATCGCCCATGTGGACCACGGCAAAACCACTCTGGTGGACAAGATCATCCATGCTACCAGCGTTTTCCGCGAAAATCAGGAGACGGGTGAACTGATTATGGACAACAACGACCTCGAAAGAGAGCGGGGAATCACCATTTTCAGCAAGAATATCTCTGTTTTTTACAAAGGGGTGAAGGTTAATGTGATTGATACGCCCGGCCACAGTGATTTCGGCGGCGAGGTGGAACGCGTGTTGAAAATGGCCGACGGCGTTCTCCTGCTGGTTGACGCCTTTGAAGGACCGATGCCCCAGACCCGTTTCGTGCTGCAGAAAGCCCTTTCGCTGGGGCTGAGGCCCATTGTGGTCATCAATAAGGTGGACAAGGCCAACTGCCGCCCCGATGAAGTGCATGATGCCGTGTTTGAACTGTTCTTCAATCTAGATGCCACCGAAGCCCAGCTTGATTTTCCTACTATTTATGGCAGCAGCAAGAACGGCTGGATGAACACATCGCTCACCCCTACCGACAATATTCTTCCTTTGATGGATGCCATTCTGGAGCATGTGCCGGAACCGACTGTATCCGAAGGAAACCTCCAGATGCAGATTACCTCGCTCGATTATTCTTCTTTCCTGGGCCGCATCGCGGTGGGACGGATAGCGCGCGGAAGCATCCAGGAGAACCAGTGGATCGCCCTGGTTCAGGAAGGCGGAACTCCCCGCAAGATGAAAGTGCGCGAGCTCTATGTGTTTGAAGGAATGGGGAAGAAGAAAGTTCCTTCGGTACAGGCAGGCGATATCTGTGCCGTGGTGGGGCTCGATGATTTCAATATCGGCGACACCATTGCCGATGCCGAAAACCCGCAGGCCCTGCCCACCATCCGTGTCGACGAGCCCACCATGAGCATGCTGTTCGGCATCAACAACTCGCCCTTTTTCGGCAAAGAGGGCAAATTTGTGACCAGTCGCCATCTGCGCGACCGCCTGTTCAAGGAAACCGAGAAGAACCTCGCACTTCGTGTAGAGGAAAGCGATAGTGCCGACAGTTTCAATGTCTTCGGGCGTGGTATCCTGCACCTGGGCATTCTTATTGAAACCATGCGCCGCGAAGGTTTTGAAATGACCATCGGCCAGCCGCAGGTACTCGTAAAGAATATCGATGGCGGGCGTCAGGAGCCCTATGAGGTGCTGGTGGTGGACGTTCCCTCCGAATACAGCGGAAAAGTGATTGACCTGGTCACCCAGCGCAAGGGGGAGCTCCTGGTTATGGAAACCAAGGGAGAGATGCAGCATCTTGAATTCTCCATACCCTCGCGCGGACTGATTGGCCTGCGCAGCCATATGCTTACCTCTACCGCCGGTGAAGCCGTCATGGCGCACCGCTTCGATGAATATCGCCCCTGGAAAGGCCCCATACCCGGCCGCAACAACGGCGTACTCTTGTCAAAAACCACCGAAAGAACCACGGGATACTCGATTGACAAGCTGCAGGACCGTGGTCGCTTTTTTGTAGATCCCGGAGAGGATGTTTATGCCGGTCAGATCATTGCCGAGCACATCAAGCCCGGCGATCTGGTGGTGAACGCCACCGAAGCCAAGAAACTCACCAACCACCGGGCCAGCGGTTCGGATGATGCCGCAAAGGCAGCGCCGAAGATCTTGATGAGCCTGGAGGAATGCATGGAATATATCCAGCAGGATGAGTGCATCGAAGTCACGCCTAAAAATGTGCGGCTCCGCAAAGTGATATTGAATGAGGAAGACCGCAAGCGGGCGCAGAAATCACTGAGCGCTGAGGCCTGATTGGCATCTGAGCCAGACATATTACTCGAACAGCGACAGAAAATTTCCCGCATTGGATTTTCTGCTGTACCGCTCCTCCATTCTTTCTCTCCCCATTCTGCCCATTTCAGTCCGCCGTTCGGCGCTGAGCAGCAGTTGTTCAAGCGCATACGTCCATTCGGCTCTGTTTCGGCACAGGTAACCGCTCTCTTTCTCTACGATGATTTTGGCATTCACGCCTACAGGCGCTGCGGCCACCGGAATACCCAGTGACAGGAACTGGATGATTTTGAATCCGCATTTGCCTTTCGCGTATTCGTCGTCGGCCAGCGGCATGATGCCGATATTGCAGCGGAGCAGGTCCTCGATTTCCGTTTCTTCCCTCCAGGGAATGTAACGGAAGCTTTTCAGCGGAAGCATCGGACTCTGGTCGGCGATGACCAGAAACTCAAAGTCGTACTTTTTTTCAAGCGTCTCCACTGCGGGAATGATATCCGAAAGGTACTCGAGGGTGGAAAAACTGCCGGTCCAGCCGATGACCAGTTTTTCCGAATGCTGGTCCTTGATCCGGTTGTGCATATTATCCGTATCCACACAGGTGGGCGTATGGACTACACGCGGGTTGTAGGCCCGGGCAAACGCCTGCAGGTATTCGTTGCCGGCGGAAACCTTCCAGGACCATTTGCAGATCCATTTTATTTTCCAGAATGCTTTGGCCGATTTCACCCAGGCATTGTTGCCGGCAGTTTGCGGAATCCAAACCGCGTCGTCCATATCGTAAATGATCTTTTTCCGGAACACCCGGGCGATGAGCCATTCGAAAAGCGGAGGCCCGATGGGTGCCACTTCGCGCAGGATGAACACATAGTCGTAACGGGGCAGGGTGAGCAGCATGCACCAGCGGCGCAGGAATCCGGCGAGCAGACATCCTGTTTTTTGAAGAAACCGTCCTTTTTGATAGAGGATGCTGCGGGCGTAAAGACTCCAGAAGTATGCAGTGGAGAACGAGTAACCTTTTTCGTGCAAATCTGGTTCGTACAGGGCTATCCGAAAGCGTTCCGAAGGGTAGATGTTTTTTGGAAACGGTACAATAAAAAGAATCTTCTTCATCAACTGGTCGGAGAGCGACGGCTGGTTTGCACAAATATAAAGTGCTTTGCGCACACACTCCGAACCGGCAACCCTGCCTTTGTCCCGGATGGTTCGCGGGGCAAAAAAATCGGATGAACTCAACAGAGCTGCTTAACTTAGCGACGCACGGATGACGCCGGTTCACCCGTGCATTACCGTCTAGACGGCCTATACGGCAGTCCGTCATCTGCGGTTCAAGTATTCATAAAAAATTCAGCATGAAGCGTATTGTCCTCCTCAGCTTTCTTTTTTTCAGCACAACATTGGCCCGCTCGCAAAAAAATTACCTGATCGAGTTCGGGTGGGACTATCCCGATGTTTCGGAACTGGCCGCCCAGTTGCCCTTCTGGCAGCAAACTCCCTTCGACGGTATCTGCTTCTCGTTGCAGCGCACCATCATGGAGGCATTTGACACCACATTGCATAACGACCGATACTTTGAACTTGACCGCCTGCGCCAGCTGCCCTGGGGCCGGTATACCTACAATTTTGTCATTCTCCGCGGCTTCGGCGTGCGCGGAGGATGCTGGTACAGCGATGATCGCTGGCGGGTTTTCACGGCCAATATGGAGCGGCTTTCACAGTCCATGAACAACCGGAGCGTGCGGGGTGTGCTGCTCGATCCCGAGTATTACTATGAGGACCAGCTGTATAACCCGTGGACCTATAGCCGCCAGCAATACCCGACCCAGACATTCGAACAGGTGAAGGAAAAAGTGCGGCAGCGGGGAACGCAGTTCATGCGGGCGTTGCAACGGTACAAACCCGATGTCCAGGTACTCAGCATCTGGTTTGCCAGCCTGATTGCGCAGGAAAAAAAATACACGCCGCTGGACAAGACGCGCCATGCCCTGCTGGTCCCTTTCCTCGAGGGCATGTTGCTGGGAAAAGGGCCTCTGGCAAAAGTGATTGAAGGAAATGAATATGCGTATTGGAACACCTATCCCTCCGAATTCTATGAATCGAAAGTGCTGCTGCGTAAAGCGATGTCCGAATTGTTTGAAACCGATCAGGCCAAAAAGCTGATCAATACCGTTGAGATATCACAGCCTACTTTTTACGATGGCCTGCTGGCCAAGGCACCTTCCTTTGAGCGTGGCGTGAACCCTACCGGCCGCTGGAAATGGATGGAAGAAGCCACGAAACATGCCATCGCCTCTTCCGACAACATTACCTGGGTTTATACCGAACGGGTGAACTGGTGGAAGAAAAACGTGAACGATACTTTTTTTGCCATCAATTCGGGCAATAAAGCGGCTCTGGCATCCTTCGGCAATTCGCCCCGCCCCGATTATCAGTTTCCGGGAAGCCGCCTGCTCACCAACAATGTGAACAGCGGACTGGGCTATCTGTACAGCAACAACAGTAAAACTCCTTTGCAAACCGGCGGTATCGCCTTCACTTATAACTGGAACAAAGCTGCCCGTTCGCTTTCGGTACAGTTCAACGACAGCCTGCCCGCCACGCTGAAAATTTATGGCAATAACGAACTGCTGGCTACCGTAGCCCCACCCACTGCTGTGGTGACCAAAATAACTTTGGACAAGTTCACGAGCGGGCAGCTGGTTATTCTTGCGCAGTATGCCTACAAAACGGAGGCGGTTGCCATACACCGCTACCGGTGACCGCATGTTCCGGTACAGGTTGAAAACTAACTGATGCATCATTTGGAGAAGAAGTACGCCCCGAATATCGTTCTGCTGCTGACCGGTACGGTCAATGTGAATGCCATGCGGTTCACTACGTTGACGGATGCGGATGCACGGAGAAATGATTATATCCGTGCGGTCCGCCATTATCTCACCCATTTTCCGTTTCCTGTTGTTTTTGTCGAAAATTCAGGAGCGCCTATGGCCGGCTATTTTGAAAAGGAGATACAGGCAGGTAGGCTGGAGGTGCTCGGATTTGAAGGAAACAACTATGATACTTCCTACGGGAAAGGATATGGTGAGATGCGCTGCATCGAATATGCGGCTGCGCACTCCCGATTCATCCGGGAGGAGAGTTTTGTGTTCAAGATCACAGGAAGGTATGTGATCGACAATGCTCACCGCTTTTTCGCGTGGTACAGCCGGTATCCGCAAACGGAACTGATGGCCGACCTCACCAACAATTTCCGCTGGTCGGCCTCGGCCATCGTCGGCTTCCGCCCTTTTTTCGCGAAAACCTATCTATTCAAAAATGCGGAACTGATCAACGACAGCAAGGAGTTTTCGTTCGAGCATGCGCTGGCCAAAGCAGTGCTTGAAGCCATCGGGGGGCAGGTCAATTTCCAGCTGTTCCGCTATTACCCGAAACTTCGGGCCATTTCCGGAACTACCGGGCGGCCTTACCGCAAATCGTTCTTTTACATGCTTCCCCGGCAACTCAAGTATCTTGTGCGGTATTACATTCTTATCAGGTAGCTTTTTCATTGCCTATGGATCGGGTAACGATTGTCATTGTCACCTATAATGCTGCAGCCACCCTGCGCGGATGTATCGACAGCATCCTGAAGCAGCAATATCCTCAGAAGGAAATTGTAGTGGTTGATGGCGTAAGCAGTGACGGCACTTGTGAGATCATTTCATCGTACGGTGGGCAGATCGCCCACTGGTTGAGTGAACCCGACAGGGGTATTTATGATGCCATGAACAAGGGCATCAAACTGGCCACTGGAAAATGGATCCTGTTTCTGGGTGCCGACGATACCCTGCACGGGCAGGTGCTGCAAGAAGTTTTCTCAAATCCTGCCTATCCTTCCCGGGCCTTGTTGCTTTATGGCCGGGTGCTGATTCAGCCAGGAAACAGGATTCAGGGAGACCGTGCCGATTTTGAAAGCCTGATCGGCAGCAATATCCCGCATCAGGGTATTTTCTACGACCGGCAACTGCTGCTCCATCATGGTGGTTATGATTTGCATTATCCCGTGCTGGCCGACTATGACCTGAATCTCCGGATTTTTCAAGTCCGGGGTGCCGATACTTTTTTTCTAGACCGGATAGTGGCGGAGTTCTCTTCGCGTGGGGTGAGCAACCGTACGATTGATGCCGCATTCTTCGCAGAAAAGCTGGCGCATTTCCGGCGCGAACATCGTCTGGGTGCGCGCGACCATCGGCTTGCCAAATATTATTTTTATTCCGGAATCGCCTGTTGGTTGAAAAAGGATTACCGGAAAGGTCTGCGCAATATTCTTCACCCGCTGCTTTTCAGTGACCGGCGCTTACACTATCTGCTGCATGCCGGTGCGTTTTTTCTTTCCCAGGCAGGTATCGGCCGCAGATTCCGGGTGACGCATTAGCATCGCATCCGCTCATCGGAATTGATAGACGGAATAGGGATTGATGAGTTTTCCGTAAAAAAGATTGATGTAGAAAAAGATGACGGCGAGCAGGATGACTGCCCAGATGTTGAATTTTTTGAACGGCAGGTAGCGGGCGCCATAGGCGAACAGAAAGGGGAATGCCGCACCGAAGAGTTCTGAAAATCGGGCGGCCATCGAAGGCACGTCTATCAGTAATCCGTACATGAAGATGCCGACGATATTGCATTTCAGCAGCAGTTGAAATCGTGGTTCGGTTATTTTGTAATAGAGCGCATAGCCCAGCAGATAAGCAGTCATCAGCACGTTCAGCGTGTTGAGCACATTGAAGAAACGGATTTCTTCCATATATCCCTTGTCGGCCAGATCGACATATGTGGTCAGCTTGTTTGAAACCAGATTCAGGTCGAAGCCCACCAGCGACGAAAGGATGGGCAGTTTCAGGACGCCCAATACGATGGCTCCCAGAAGTATTCCTCCGTACAAGGCGTAATTGGGTCTTCCGGTTCCGATCAGGAAGAGGAGCAGGTAGAGCAGCGCTGAGTTGTGAAACAATACCGCAATGCCGATATAGAGCAGTGTTTCTAGATGCCGGGAGCGGATGTGTGAAAGCAGTGCAAGAAAAAAAAGGGAGCAGGCCATGCCGTTGCGTATCTGGGTCATTTCCTGGAAAAAGAAGAAATGGCAATAGTAGAGCAGCAGGACAAGGAAGGGATTGAAGGAAAGCCGCTTTATCGCCAGTGTTTTGGGAATCATTGACAGGAAGGCGAAAGCGAGCATTACGGCAGGAGCGCCGTTTCGGCTGAAAAGCAGAAAACAGCCCTTGACAATCCATACAAATGCGGGTTCAAACAGGGGAAGAATACCCAGGCCACTGGTTGTTCCGCCATGCAGGATGGAATTGAAACTTCCCAGATAGGGCTCGTAGTCCCTTGAAACATCCACGCCCCTCAGTCCTGCAAAAAGCGAGAGCAGCACCGTGATCACAATCAGGATGAAATGGGTCTGCGTAAGCGGGTTGAACTCGAATTCCACCGCCAGGACCGCAAGCACAAGAAAAATAAAGCAATAAATGAGCATAGGCTAATCTCAGCTGTTTCAACCTGCACCTGCAGTGCTTGTTTCTGCCTGTTTTTCCAAAGAGTAACGAAACAACCGAAATCCTAATTCACCGGTGTTCGTATGCGGCGATTGTGGTTGATGGAAATTTCGTGTTGTGCCATCAGTAGTTCTTGTCTGCCTTGCCGATGGCGTAAATACGCCTGAGCCAAAAGAGAAAAAATATGAGTACTGCCAGGCCGGTAGCGAAGAGCAACCCTGTTTTAATCTTGCTCGCTTTTACCTTTTTCATCGGATAATCGGCGCGGTCGATGATCTGGATCAGCGGAATTTTTTTCAGGTGCTGGAATTGGGCGATCTCAAGGTTCTTGAACATTTCCGCGTAGGCACCGCCATAGACCTGCATGTTGGTCTGGTACTTGATTACGGGCACCTCGGAGGCGGCGAATGCAGGATTGAGGTTGGCGTCCTGCGTGGTAGCACGTTTCATGATGCTGGTATTCAGGTTGCCCCTCATTTCCGCTACACGCCGCTCCAGAATCTGCAGGGTTTCCCTTGATTTTTTACTGCAGATTTCGGTATAAAAACTATCGGTAGCCGACATGAGCCTGTCGGTGAACACTTTGGTGAACTGCTCATCGGGACTGCTGACCCGAACAGAGAAGATGTCCAGCTTCTTGTTCGGCCTGTCCGATTCGATGTTGTTTTTGACCAGGTCCTCATATACAAGAAACAGCACGCTGTCCTGTGCATAGGAAAGCCCGCCTTTGTTGCTTCCGGGCAGGAAGTGCACCTCCTTTCCTTTTTTCTTTTTTTCAGCATTCAGGCTGAGGAGGTATTCGATGAGGGTGTAGGGTTTTTGCCCGAATGTGTCCACCGTAAGCAGCACCTGCTCTACAATGCGCCGGCTTTTGATGATTTCGGAGATATTGTCGCCGGAGAACATTTCATTGCCTCCTCCCAGATTGACACCCAGTTGCGCCGCTATCGTTATTGCACCCGACATGCCCGAGCCGCCGCTGCCTTCATCCAGCACAAAAGTGAGGTTGCTTTCATACACCGGCTTTTTTTTCATGGCATAGATGACGCCGCAAATGCCGCCGACCAGCCCGGCAATTCCCAGTATCCACCAGCGTTTCCAGACCACCTCCAGAAAGGCTGAAAAGGATTGCTGCAGAAAATTGTCTTTTGCCGGAGCCTGTGTGGTTGAAACCGTAGGGTTATTCATACTTGAGCCGGGATTGCTGCGGTTATTTGGTCAGGTTGACGATTACGTTGGCAATGATACCCAGGGAGGAAAGGAGCACCGCCCATTCGGTGACCGTGACCCTTGTGCGGTTGATGGCGGTTTTCTGGGGCACGAAAATTTCGGACCTTGAGGCAACCGTGGGATAATTCCTGAAGAAAAGGAAATGCTTGACTTTCTTGGCTTTTCCGTCGGGATAGATGACAAGGGTTCCGTTTCTTCTGGCGAGTTGGGTGAAACTGCCCGATTTCTGGATATAGTATTTGAGCGAAGCCTTTTTCTTGTAGGGTATGATGGTGGGGAAGTACACTTCTCCGGTCACTTTGACCAGGCTGGTATTCCGTTCCACGGTGATCACGTCGCCGTCTTCGAGCTCCATGTTCTCCGGTGCGTCTTTTTTCAGCAGGGCTTCCTTGAGGTTGATGCTGATTTTGTCGTAATCGCGGTAAATTTCGTTTTTTAGGTTTTCCGACTGCGTGAGCGTGTCGAAACGGATGTTCAGTAGTTTCTGAAAGATTTTCTGGCGGTCTTCGGTTGATTGGATCTTGCGCGAGAGGCGTTTGATCACTACCGCGGAAGTGTCTGCGTTGGCCCGGAATCCGCCCGCTCTTTCAATGAGATCGCTGATACGGTCGTTGTTCATCATCAGGGTATAGCGGCCCGGAATTTTTACCATTCCTTCCACAATCACGGTTCTTTTGCTGCGGTATCCGGGTTGCTGCCGAATGTTGATCACATCGTAGGGCTTGAGGAGGATATCCCGCACTTTTTCGTCGGTCGCGGGACTGATTTGGATGATTTCGGTTTGGATGTGGTTCAGCTTGGTGATATCGGGGTTTTCGACTCTTCTTGCGATTTCAATGTTATTGATGTCGCCGGCATCGGTAAGGCCGCCCGCAGCCAAGATAAGATCGTTCAGGGTAATGCTTTCCGCCCACTTGTATTTCCCGGGTTTTTTGATGCTGCCGTCGATATTCACACTTTTTTCGTTGGAAAGGTCGAATATGGAGTAAACGGAAACACTGTCGTTCTTTCTCAGCGGAACATCCGTCAGTCCGGCCATGATGGAGTCGAGGCTGAAAGAAACATGAACAGGGGTTTTGTTTTTGTTGAGCCGGCTGATGCTGCCCCTTTTTCCGTAGGCATCTTCACGGAGGCCCCCGGCTTTTTCAATGAGCTGCCGGAGTGTGGTTGTGCTTGCCAGCTCGTATTCACCGGGGCGGAGCACAGAACCGGTGATGACGAGCTTATTTTCGAAAGTGCTCTGAATTCTTCCCACCACCACTTTATCACTCGGTTTCATTTCGTAGCGGCTATATTCGCCGGAGGGTAGATCGAGGATGCGTTGCTCGGTTTCCGTGAGTTGATAAATCGATACTCCTGCCTTGTAGGCGTAATCGGTGAAGCCGCCACAGTAATCGAGCAGGTTGCTGAAGGTTTCTCCCGGAACCATTTCGAACTTACCCGGATGTTTGACATGGCCTTTTATCGTCACCCGGCTTTTGTAGTAAGGAATTCTAACAAGATCGCCCTCCTGCAGCAGGATATTATCGGACTGGTTCCCTTTAAGCAGGAAGGAGTAGAGGTCTGCAGTCCTTTTCACATCATTGCCTCTGATGATTTCAATGCCCCTGTAACTCCCTTTGTCGGAAGGTCCTCCACACAGGTAGAGGAGGTTGAAGAGTGTGGTAAGGGAAGAAACGGTGTAGGTTCCCGGCTTTTTGGATTCTCCGATGACGGTGACCCTGATGGTTCTGATTTTACCCAGAGAAACCTGCACCCGCGTTTGCCCGCTGCCGATTGCACGGTAAATGGTGGAGGCGAGTTTGCTGCGGATGCGGCCGGATGCCTGTTCGATGCTCAGTCCGTTGAGGTAGAGTGGCCCCACCTGTGGGATGTACACATTGCCCTCGGCATTGAGGGTAAGTGCGTAGGTTTTTTCGCTCAGGCCGAATACATTGACGATTATCTCATCGTCGGGGCCCAGAATATAGCCTGCAGGCGTGGCGATGCGCAGATTGGGTTCAAAAACCTTGCTTTTGGCGGTGAACAGTTCGGATCCGAAAATAGTGAGGTCCGCTTTCACTTTTTCCATGGGGACATTGTCTTCGGAAGCATTTGTTTCTTCCCCTCCTTCATCGTTCTCATCCTTGTTTCGGGTGTCCTTATCTTTTTCTTTTTTCCGGTTTTCTTCGTCTTTCTTCAATTCCTCTTCAGATTTGGTCTCCGAAAGTGGGTCGGCGTTTCTGATGGAGGGGGAAAGCCCCAGCCGGCCCACCCGCTCCACCAGTTTGGCCAGCTGGTTGGGCGGCAGGCCTTTTTCTTCCAGCAGGCGGTACAGGTTTTCTTCAGTAAGCCCGTTTTGCATGGCTTTCTTGTAATAATTCTTAATATCTACGTCTGCAATTTCATCCATGTTCACTTCAGCCAAGTTGGGCATGGAAAGGATGTTTACCGGTTGGGCATAGGCCGTTGCGGAAAATATCAGGAAGCTAAAAATGAAAATGGAAAACCTGCTTTTGATATGCTTCATATGCTGGAATACTTATGGGAAACAGGTGAAATATGCCTGTTTTCAACCTCAAGCCCTCTCCGGGCGCACTATTTGCAAAATAAGGCAATTTTGCTGATATGGATTCCTCCGGATGGCTATGTGCTTTGCTCTTAAAGCTCTTGGGTGCCTGTTTCTTTGCAAGATATTTGTGATATGCCCTGTAAAATTTACAAGTATTCCCTATTTTTACATGATATTCGAAAAATTGTTCATCAACGCTTCCGTATTTGCCGGTCCGTTGGCTGAAGAGAATAAATTGTCACGTTTAAAACAGGCTGATGCAGGAATTTTTCAACGCCAACGAGGTAACCGAGACTGAAATATATACCGAACCTTCCGAAAAGAGAAAAATCCCAGCTGAACTTCCCGCTTCAGGAAAGCGTTTTTCCAGTATTACGCACCTGCATCTTTATGCGGTTATCAATACCATCATCCAGCACCGTTTCACCATAACCCGCAAGACCACCCTGCGCGTTCTTGATGTGGGTTGCGGCAACGGCATCATGCTTAGCACATTGGTGAAGGAATTGCCGCTCAAGCATCCCCATATCAACTTTGAGTTCTTCGGCATCGATGTTTATGATTCCCAGATCCAGCCCAGAGGATACTTCAGGAAAACCATCACCCTGCTTGAGGGTACCGATCCGGAAACCCGCTGGAGCGATCGGTTGCGGTTGCTGAAGTCTACCCAGCAATGGCCCTTTCCCAAAGATTTTTTTGATCTGATTGTGAGCAACCAGGTGATGGAGCACGTCTTCAACCAGCCCTTCTTCCTCTCCGAAATCAAACGCACCATGAAGATTTCGGGATATTCTTTCCATCTGTATCCTTTGCAGCACTACATTTACGAGGGGCATCTGCTGATTCCCTTTGTTCATAAGTTCACTTCCTGGACGGGCTCTTACCACTGGATCCGTCTGGCCAGTTACCTGGGCTTCGGCACCTACCGCATCCACAAGAAGGAGGGTATTGTCAGCTCTGTCCATCAGTATGCCCGGATGCATGCCGATTATCTCGCTTACCAGGTCAATTACAAGACGGAGTCGGAAATCACCAAAATGGCGAAGGAAAGCCGGCTCAAGAACTCGTTCGATTTCACGCATCTATATTACAAGCAGAAACTCCGCTCACTTCTTCGGCTTTCTCCCATGGAGGTTTACAGCGAGAAAGACTTTACCAGCGTAAAGAACAATTTCTACTTTTCCGTGCTGAAGTACGTAGGCTGCATCACGCTTATGTTGCGCAAGGGTAAGAACGACTGAAAGCGTTGATTACCGGCCCAACAGTTTACGCACCATTTTTTTGATGCTCGCACTTTTCCACAACGGATAGGCCAAACACAGGGCAAGCACCGCTATGCCTGTAAGAAAACCGGCCAGAGGTTTTCCTGCCAAAGTGGTGCGCTGCATGATAGCATGGTTGATGACGGCGGCAGCTGCCATGCCTGCAAGCAATCCGATCAACTGCCTGTCGATAAAAGGGCGCAGGGCGATTCCGTTTTCCCTTTTGAAGGCCAGCAGGAGGATCACGGATCCGGTAACGGCTGCCAGGCTCCAGGAAAGAATGATGTATTTCCCGCCCAATGTCATGCCCAGCAGCGGAGTTACTGTCAGGATGATTAACGCTGCCACCAGATTGTTGATCACGTTCCACCGGAGCTCTCCCTTTCCCATATAATGGAAATGTGCGGGGAAAGCGAGCGCATTGACCATGAGGCCAAGGGCAACCTGCAGGAGGATGAAATTGAAGTCGTTGCTCGTTTCATTGAGGAAGATGAGCGAAATGCTGTCCGAAAGGGCAACCGGTAAAAGGAAAAGCAGGATGCTGAGCAATGATATCACGCGGAAGTTCGCCTTGTAGAAAGTGATGATGCGGTTGCTTTTGTTCAGGGTTTTGAATTCCGTCACTTTGGGTACAAGGGTCTGGTTCGCTGAAATCAGCAGCACACGGATGAAACTGAGCAGTTTGACGCTGAAGTCGAACATGGCCGTATACCGGCTGCCCGCAAAGCGTGTGAGCATTGATTTCATGAACGGGTCGCTGATGATCTGGGTGACCGATATCACCTGAAAATTGAAGCCATATCCGAAAATGGTTTTGAAAACACTTCGGTCGAACTGCAGGGCGGGGCGGTAGCCCGAAATCTTTTTTTGAGTGAACAGCAAACCCGCAAGCAGCAGAAAGATCTGCTGCGCCAGCTGTGCCAGCGGCACCCCCGCGATTCCCCATCGTGAGAGAAAGATCCAGCCCAGCAACAGGAAAATGACGGAGCCCAGCATCTGGATGCGTGCCCGGATATGCATCAGTTGCAGGCCGTCGAGCACCGTCATATATGTAGTGGCCAGCCCAGACACAAAAAACGCTCCGATCACAGGCGGCAACATCTCCAGTCCCTTGCCGATAAGGTCGCTTTCGACCGTTACGGGAATGACAATTCGGAAAATCAAGTACGCGGCGATACAAAGCAGGAGGGTGGTTGCGGCTACGGATACCAGTCCGGTATTGATGAGGCGCCCCATGCCCTTTGCGCTGTCTGGAGCCAGCCGGTACTGGGGTATGAAGTACAACAAGGCATTGGCGAATCCGAAACTGCCAAATCCGGTGATAGTGGTGATGGAAGAGAGAAAAGACCAAAGACCTGTTTCCCGCAGCCCTGCATAACCCACCATCAATTTGAACAGGAACAATGCTGCCAGCGACATGACGACCGTTTGCAGCATCGAGTAGGTGGAGTTCTTAAGCAGCTCGCTGTTCTTCATGAACGGGTTTTCTCGCCACAACGATGTATTGCTGGGCAAGGAACTGGTCAAAAATACCCAAAGTAAACCGACTGAACCGTTTTCTTCTTTTTTGCAGCGGGCAGGTCTTGAATCCCGGGGCGACGGTGCTTATGGTGAATCCGGCTTCGCGCACAAGCCCTGCGATGTTTTTTTTGCAGAAAAAACGGAGATGGGTTTTGTCCAGAATGCCTGAGGGGGCGTAGGCGAAATCACCTTTCAGGAAAATCTTATTCAATACCCTGAACTCCCGGATGTTCGGCACGCTGACAATCAGGTAGCCGTCTTTTTTCAGGAACTGTTTCAGGTAGCGTAATGCCTGCCAGGGGTCGGAAAGATGCTCCAGCACATCTGCGCAGAGCAGGATGTCGAAATGATCCCGGGTCAGGGGTAACTGCTGTTGTTGGATGTCGGCCGCAATGAACCTGTCCAACAGCGGATTCTGCTGGTTGCTGTCGGGTATCACCGTGAAATCGACGCCCACGGCTTCATGGATTTTTCCGACTTCTTTGAGGTAACAGAGCGTATTGCCCGCCCCGCAGCCCATATCCAGCATGTTCGCCCGGTTCAGAGTCGGAATATAGGGTAGCAGGTCACGGCGGATTTTCGCATAGTAGTCATCTATCTTCTGTTCGTAATAATTCATGGTCTTTTTGAATCAAGGTGCCGCGGGACATTCCTTTTCGGGCAAGTTATTGCAATTTCAATAATTACGGGAGAGGAGCGGCGCATCTCTTGCGATCGGCCTGCGTTTTCAGGAAACATTTTTTTTGATGAGGTCCACAAGCACATGTTTCGGCACCAGGCCCGACTGTCGCCAGACCGGTTGTCCGTTGACGAACAGGACCAGTGTGGGAACAGACTGTACCTGCCAGGTCGCGGCAGTCTGCGGGTTTTTGTCTACGTCAATCTTGATGATGGTGGCCGAATTCCCGATTTCTTTTTTCACTTCTTTTAGTATCGGCGCCAGCGTTTTGCAGGGGCCGCACCATTCCGCCGAAAAATCGACAAGCAGGTTTTTGTTTGAGCGGATGATTTCATCAAATGTCATGGGATTCCCCGGGATTGAAAATTGGTACTGCTTGTTTCTTTGTATTTTTTATGCAATCAGATCGGTGGTCAGCACTCCGGCCTTCACGATGGCGTTGTATCCTCCATCTACCTCCGAGAAATTGGTGATGCCCCTGGCTTTGAGGATGGAAGCGGCAATCATGCTGCGGTATCCTCCGGCACAATGAAGGAAAAAGTGCTGTTGCGGGTCGATCTGGCCGGTCCAGGTGTTGATGTCGGATAAGGGTAGATTGTGGGCATCGGCCACATGGCCCCGGGCATATTCGCTTTCTCTTCTTACATCAACGACCAGGGCCTTGCCTTTATCGAGTTCGTTCGAAAATGTGCCGGCGCTTATACGCTCAACAGTATCGATGGCTTTTCCCGAAGCCTGCCAGGTCGCCATCCCGCCATTTAGATGGCCCAGCACATGATCGAAGCCTACGCGGCTTAGGCGGGTTACGCTTTCTTCTTCCCTGCCCGGTTCGGTAACCAGCAGGAGGGGCTGACGTACATCGGTGATAAGAGCCCCTACCCAGGGGGCGAAATCACCTTCCAGGCCAATATTTACTGAACCCGGAACATGGGCCTTGCAGAATGTTCCCGGCGCCCGGGTGTCGAGGATCAGGATATCCTTGTCGGCAGCCATCGACTCGAATCTGTCTGCGTCCAGCGCCCGCATCCCCTGTTTCAATACAGATTCAAAAGGCGTGTACCCCTGTTTGTTCATAGCCACATTGTATCCGAAATAGGCCGGAGGGGGCAGCAGCCCGTCTGTAACCGCTTTGATGAATGCGGCTTTATCGGGTTGGTTGAGTGCATAGTTGGTCTTTTTCTGGTTGCCCAGTGTGTCCTCCGTTTCCTTCGACATATTCTTGCCGCAGGCGCTGCCGGCTCCGTGGGCGGGATATACAATAACATCATCTGCCAGCGGCATGATTTTCTGCATCAGGCTTTCGTACAGCATGCCGGCCAGCTCCTCCTGGGTCATATGGGCCGATTTCTGGGCCAGATCGGGACGGCCCACATCGCCCAGAAAAAGGGTATCGCCACTGAAGATGCAATGGTCTTTCCCGTTTTCGTCGCGCAGCAGATAGGTGGTACTTTCCAGCGTATGCCCGGGCGTATGCAGTACTTTGATGCACAGGTCGCCGACCGAAAACTCCTGTCCGTCCGAAGCCCGGGTGCATTCGAATTGGGGTTCGGCCCCCGGACCATATACGATGGATGCTCCGGTTTCACGGGAAAGGTCAACATGCCCGCTTACAAAGTCGGCATGGAAATGCGTTTCAAAAATAAACTTTAGCTGAACACCGTCGCGTTTCAGACGGTTCAGGTAGGGGGCGCTCTCCCGAAGTGGGTCGATGATGGCGGCTTCGCCCTTGCTTACGATATAATAGGCTCCCTGCGCCAGGCAGCCGGTATAAATCTGCTCGATCTTCATGGGCTTATGATTTGGTTTTACGGCAGCACTACTGCCGTAAAAAGCACGAAGTAAAGGTACGAAAAGGGCGTCCGAAAAATAACGGTTTATGGCGTCGGGTGAAGTATGATTTTAATCATACCCTCATTTTTTACTGCCATGCAAGGCAAGGGTACGCGGCAATGATTGCTTAAGGCCCTGCGATTTTTTCGGGTTCCAATGAAGCGAGACGATCATCGTCGGGCTTCGTTTACCTTCTTGAGTTGATATACTCGTTCAGGCTTTCTACATTGGAGGAAAAGGAGAAGATGTTGTTCAGGTTGAAATAGTTTGTCGGATCGGTACAGCGGTCATAGGCGAACTTGGCGAACTCCAGTTTTGAATCTTCAAAGGTAATCAGCGAGGCCAGTTGCGAAATCTGCCCTACTGAAAGGCAATTGGCTGAAGCGACCTGCTTCACTGTCGACAATTTGGTGTCGTCAAAAGATTGTTTCCGGACTGTAGCCAGCGCATTGCTGAAGTTGGCGGAAGACATCGCTAGCCTTCCGGTGCAGCTACTGGCATTCTGGGCTATCACAACGCCTCCTGTTCCGGAACTGCTGGTAGTGGTCGTTGTTCTGGTCGTCACCATTCCGGCTTCGGGATCGGCGATGGTGATACCCATATTCACGCCGCCCAGATTTACTTGTGCCCCGATAGTGCCTCCCTGGCTGGTAGTAGTTGTGGTTGTTGTTTGTGTCATTCCCCTTGTACCGGCCATCTGTGGCTGACCAAAATGCACCACATGTACATTGGTGGGCGGAATGAAATCGGGTACGACGGGAGTGGCGGAGAAATAATTCAATTTCATTTTGGTACTCAGGTTTTTGTCGCGCTTGATCTTATAGGTGACATCAACAAAAGTACCGTCGGCATCGGCAATCATCAGGTTGTTTTTGGTGATATCGCCCCGGCTCTTGTCCTCAAATACGATTCGGGCGTTGTAGTAGGGCTGACGAAGGTCCTCCACCCGCAGATTCACTTGTGGCACATCATTCATCAGCTCCCCGTTGAGATAAAGTTGAAACCGGTCCCCGTCTTCAGAGAAAATAGTCAGATGGCCTACCGGAACGCCCGGTTGGCCAAAAGTGGCTGCAACTAGGGTTATGAAATACAAGAGGCTGGATATTTTTTTCATGATGTTTCAGTTTTGATGCACAAAAGTAAATAAAAAAGTATTTAGCTATTGATAGGCAACCGGATTTTAGCAGGACGTATAGGCGTTCAAAAAGAGGCGCTTACGAATGATAAAAAAATGCAGACAAAATAATAATTGCCGGAAAATATCGTTATAGTTGCATCAAAATCAGGGGGTTGTTTTGTCTCAGGGAGTTTCCCGGTTTAGGGCGGTTGTTTCTTTACCGTTGGCCGGGACAGGCATATCCTGGCAGCGGCCTTTATCTTTTTTAAGAAACATGCTCTTCAATTCCTTCCATTTCGTCTATTTCTTTCTGATTGTAACGACGTTGTTTTTTGTGCTACCGCACAACAAGCGGTGGATGCTGCTGCTGGCCGCGAGTTGTTACTTCTACATGGCCTTCGTGCCCATCTACATCGTCATCCTGGGGTTCACCATCGTAGTGGATTATTTTGCCGGCATTTATATTGAAAAGGCGGAGGGGAGAAGGAGGAGGAACTACCTGATTGTGAGCCTGGTTGCCAATATCGGCGTGCTCTGTGTGTTCAAGTACTACAATTTTTTCAATGAGAATCTGAGTTTCCTGATGAAGGGTTTCGGGCTGGACAATCCCATTCCTTACCTCTCCATCCTGCTGCCCATCGGCCTTTCCTTCCACACGTTCCAGGCCATGAGTTATACTATTGAAGTCTACCGCGGCAACCAGAAAGCCGAAAAGCATTTCGGAATTTATTCGCTCTATGTCATGTTCTACCCCCAGCTGGTTGCCGGGCCTATTGAGCGGCCGCAGAATCTTTTGCACCAGTTCCGGCAGAAAATGACGCTGGATCATGACCGCATTTTCGCGGGACTGAAGATGATGGCATGGGGATTTTTCAAAAAACTGGTGGTTGCCGACCGTGTCGGGGTTTTTGTGGATGCCGCCTATTACGATGTGGATGCGCACGGCGGCATGACCTTCGTAGCCACCACATTGCTGTTTTCTTTTCAGATCTATTGCGATTTTTCGGGCTATACCGATATCGCCATCGGCGCTGCCAAAGTAATGGGCTTCGACCTGATGAAAAACTTCAACCAGCCTGTATTCGCCAAATCGACCGGTGAATTCTGGAAGCGCTGGCATATATCGCTCTCCACCTGGTTCAAGGACTATCTGTTTTTCCCACTCGGCGGTAGTAAGGGTTCAAACCTGATGCGCTACCGCAACCTGATGATCGTATTCGTCATCAGCGGATTCTGGCACGGCGCGAACTGGACCTATGTGATTTGGGGGGCCATCAATGGCTTTTATCTGGTCTTTGCGCTGGTCACCAAAAATATCCGCAACAAGTTCAACCAGGCCATCGGAATTGTACGTTTTCCGAAACTGCATCTGGCAATACAGGTCATCGTCACCTTTATCCTGATATCGATCTCGCGCATCTTCTTCCGGTCGAAAAGTGTGGAGGAAGCCTGCAAGGTTTTTAAGAAGATGATGACGTTCAGTGGCAATGTGTTCGAGTTCGGAAAAGCCACTTTCTTTTATCCGCTGGCAGCGGTGACCTTCCTGACTATTGTGGAATTCAGGCGCGAGTATTTTCAGGAAAGGTTTTCGCTCACCCATCATACAAATTATTGGGTGCGAAGCCTGTACATGGCTTTTTTGCTGGCGGCTATTGTGCTCTTCGGCGTGTTTAACGGGCAGCAATTCATTTATTTTCAGTTTTAAATGTCGATACCAACCATGTCATCTGCGTTTGCTTCTGTTTTCAAAAAACCTTTCTTCAGCCGTTTTCTGCTGAAGTTCCTGCTGTTCGGCCTCACGTGTTTTGTTGTGGACAGGAGCGTCGGCGGGGTGTACAGATATTTTTACAACAGACAAACAAAGGGACCGGAGTACCAGACACGGATGGCGATGGAAGTCACCACCGATGAAGTATTGGTGTTTGGTTCTTCCCGTGCGGAGTGGATGATCAATCCCCGGATTATCGAGGAACAGCTGGGTATGAGCTGCTATAATGTAGGCCGTATGGGCAAGCCCATCATGTATCATTATGCGATTTTACAGAGCGCACTCAGTCGTTACAAGCCCAAGATGGCCATTTTAGCCATCGATGGAGCCAACCTTATTGAAAACAAGTTGAAGTATGAAGAATTGTCGTCGCTGTTCCCCTATTACCGTTCACACCCCGAAATAAGGCCTATGGCCGACCTGAAGGAGCAAAACATCCGGATAAAACTGCTTTCGGCGATGTATCCGTACAACTCCCTGTTTTTTCAGATACTGGCCGGCAATACGAACCTGAACAACGACCTTTACGAACTTGCCTACAAGGGATACAATCCGCGTAAATCTTTCTTCAGCGATTTCGAGAAAGACTTGGAAAATACCCGCGACAAAGCGATTGATACCCTGCAGGTGGGCTTGTTCCGGAAGTTCATCGCCGATTGCAGGAGCAACAATATCGAACTCTATATGGTTTGCCCGCCCTACCAGAAGGACATCCGGTTCGACAAATCGCTCCAGTTGGCGAAATCAATTGCCGCAGAAAACAAGGTGCCTTTTTTCGACCGTTCTTTTGATTCCACTTATGTGAACCATCCCGACCTTTTTCTTGATTTTCGTCACCTGAACGCGCGCGGGGCCGATCTGCTTACTGCAGATATCGTCGGCAATATAAAAGCACTGCGGAAATAGGAACTGCTTCGTCCGGTCAGTGCCGGATGATGACCTTCTGTACGGTATGCTCGCTGTCCTGCCGCACTACCAGCGCATAACATCCATCCGGCAGCCGGTCTGCCGGTATGCGGACACTTCCGCCCGCGTAAGGAGCCGCATAAAGTTTTCTTCCACCCATGTCGAAAAGTTCCAGCATGACTGTAGCCGCATGTGTCATCTGACCGCTTACCTGAATGAAGCCGTCGGCCGGATTGGGCGCTATGGTCAAGGGCTGGTTGTGCTGCTGTCTGCGCAGTGCTACCGTGTTGCTGTAGATGAACGCTCCGTCATGGTCTGTCTGCCGGATGCGGTAGTAGCCTTTCGTGTAAGTTACACGGTTATGAAGGTGCGAATAGGTTCCGTTGTACCGGTCGGTTACGGGCAGTGAGCCGAGCGCCTGCCACTGCAGTCCATCGGTGCTATGCTCGATGGTGAAGGTTGCAGCGTTTTCCATAGGCGTCGCTACCTGCCACCGGATTTCCGCATCCTGAAGGTTCCGCATCCGTGCCGAGAGGCCCAGAAATTTCACCGGCACCAGTGAAAAAGAGAAGGGCGTGGGATTGTTTTCACCGGTTTCATTGGCCACGCCATTCTTATTGGGATCTACCTGTGTACTGTCGCCGTTGTTGGAGATGTCGGAGACACCGGCAAGGGAATTGTTGGCGTCGGACCCGATATTTCCGCTGCAGACGGCATTGTTGTTATAGGTGGTGGCGGCATTGAGTCCGCTCGCCCTGAAGCTGATGCGGACCCTGAAATTGTGATTCCGGTTGTTCAGTATCCTGTTGGGAAGGTTTTGTCCGGGCAGCAGCAGGTTGATGTTGTTGGTTCCGTTGTAGGCAGGATTCAGCGACAGTGCGGCTGCGTTCGAACCCGGCACAAACGCTGCACTGACATTACTCACATTTCCCGCACCGAATACGGCTCCCAGGTCGTCGCTCAGGCTGATGTTGTTGAGAATGACATTGCCCATGTTTTCCGCATAAATCTCATAGATCAGGTCATAGGTGTTGCTGTTGACCTGTGTTGCACCCACCAGTTTTTTTGTACATCCGATGGCGGGCGTGAAACTGGTGTTGTCAATGGGCGACTGCCCGGCCTGAAAAGGTTTCTGAGGACCGAGCACGCCGGAGGAAATATTGTAATCGAAATAATAGCACTGGGAGAAAAAGTCGTTACCGGTGATTTCCAGAATGCCGTTGATGAAGGCGATGCCGTAACAGTCGCGCGGCAGGGTGGTCAGGAAGTTGGCCGTGGCGGTAGCAGTGCTGCTGTAGTTGATGATTTCATACAGGCGGGAAGGGCCGGAGCCGAGTGTGGCAAACATCCGCCCGTTGGGAAGGATGCACAGGTCGCCCGAACTGATGGTTCCCGGAATATTGCCGGCCGGAAACTGGAGCCGGCGTGTATTGATGACCTGGCCTGTGTTCACATCGAACTTGTCGAGATTGCATTGACCCAGCGCGGGATCATAATTGGAGAAAGACCATAGGTCGCCGTTGTTGTCGAATTCGAAATTGTTGGAGATGTAATTGTAGGAATAATTCGGGCTTACGGGTATGGAAGCCGGGCAACCGATGCTTCCGGGCAGGCCGATGTCCAGCAGCCAGATTTTTGTTTCGAGCCCCGTCCGGATATCGGCGACATAGATCTTGTTGTTCTTCGGATTGTAGGCGATGAACACGCTGAAATAATTGGGCATCTGGCTGGTCATCGGGCATTCCGAAAGCAAAACAGGATTTGCGCCCAGGGGATTTTTGATGAACGAAAATCCGGCATCGGTGGAGGAGGAGCAGTTGTTTGCACCGAAATTGACGAGCATCGAATTCTGGGAATTTCCCGTTAAAAAAGCGCCGCATAATATCAATGCGCACTGGAAGAATTTTACTTTGCTCAGCATAACAAACAGCTTTTAACGGTGAAGAGTGCTTGTGAAAAGTTTATCAAGGGTCAGGGTTCCGGACGGCGTATCCAAATATACAATTTTCCCTGCCTGAATATTGCATGCTCCGGTCGCACTGATGAAATGGCCATCCGGAACGGTGAAGCTTCTTTGCTCAACCCCTGCCGAAAATTTTGCTCAGCTCTTCTTTCCTGAAGGTAGTATAGGTGGGTTTCCCGTTGGGCGTGGTACCGGGCATTTCGCAGGCGAACAATTCTTCGATGAGTGTGCCGCATTCCCTGTGGGATAATGCTTTTCCGCCCTTTATCGCCTGTTGCGCAGCCATGGATCGGAGCAGTTTCTCCCGGTTGCTGAAGCGGAGTTCCGGCGTGAAATGCTTGAACTGTTCGAGCATTTCCTCAATGGCATTTTTCTCGCTTCCGGAAAAAAAATCGGCCGGAGTTCCGTGGATGATGAAGGTGTTTTTTCCGAAAGGTTCCAGCCGGAATCCCAGAACGTGGAGGTCGGAAAGTAACTCGTGGAGCAGCGCTACATCGGTGGCGCCGATTTCGAGTGTGACGGGGAAAAGGCTCTGTTGCACCGGAATGGCTTTCCCGGTTACTGCACCCGAAAAGCGTTCGTAGAGGATACGTTCATGCGCGTTCTGCTGGTGGATAAGCAGGAAACCGTATTCGACCGGCAGCAGCAGATAAGTGTTCAGCAACTGGATGGCCTGTTGCGTGTCGGGCTCCTGCTGTGGAATTTTGATTTGTTGGGGGGCTGTATCTACCCTTTCTTCCGTTTTTGTTTCAAGGGGCTGGGCGTCAACGGATGTGGGAGTGGATTCCGCCGGCCGGAAAAAGGATTTCCACTCGCGGAGATCGCTGCTGCTTTCAATGAAATGGGCCTGGTTTTGCCGGGTGAATGTGCTGAACAGCGAGGAGCGCTGAGCAGACTGGCGTTGTTCTTCGGTGAAGGGTTTCGCTACGGCATCCAGCTCCTGAATCTGCGGGTCGAGTTCGAAATCGAGCGTGGGCGAAATGCTGAACTGTGCGAGTGCGTGTTTCACGGCGCTTTTCACGAAGGCGTAAATGATTTTTTCGTCTTCGAATTTGATTTCCTGCTTGGTGGGATGCACATTGATGTCCACGTGCGCCGGATCCAGATCGATGTATAATACATAGGCCGGATAGCTGTCGCGCGCGATAAGCCCTTCAAAACCCTGTGCTACCGCGTGGTTGAGGAAGGGGCTTTTGATAAAACGGTTGTTCACGAAAAAAAACTGGTCGCCCCGGCTTTTTTTTGCGGTTTCGGGTTTGCCGATGAATCCGCTGATGTTCATATAATCGGTCTGCTCCTTCACCGGAGTGAGTTTGGAAGCGTAGTTGCTTCCCAGGATCTGAAGGATACGTTGCTTGAGCGTGCCCTTTTCCAGCCGCATCATCAGCATATTGTTGTGCAGGAAGGTGAAGGCAATTTCGGGAAAAGCCATGGCCACCCGGTTGAACTCTTCGATGATGTGCCGCAACTCGACCGGATTGCTTTTCAGAAAATTGCGCCGTGCCGGTACGTTGAAGAACAGGTTCTTCATGGCGATGCTGGTTCCCTGCTGCCAGGCAACCGGCTCCTGTACCGACACTTTGCTGTTTTCAATGAGGATGCGTGTCCCCGAACCTCCTGGGCGGATTGTTTTCATTTCCACCTGGGCCACCGCGGCAATGCTGGCAAGCGCTTCGCCCCTGAATCCCATGGTTTTGATGTGGAAGAGGTCCTGGATATTCCTGATTTTTGAAGTCGCATGCCGTTCGAAACAAAGGCGGGCATCTGTTTCGCTCATCCCTTTCCCGTTGTCGATGACCTGCACCAATGCCTTACCTGCCTCATTCACAACAAGTTCGATCTGGGTGGCACCGGCATCCACTGCGTTTTCCAGCAGTTCCTTCACGGCGCTGGCAGGCCGCTGGATCACTTCTCCTGCGGCAATCTGGTTGGCGATGTTGTCGGGTAAAAGATGGATGATATCTGACAAAGGTTCCGGTTGAATTGAACGACAAATTTAGGAATTCGCCCCGACCTTACGAATCCGGCCCCGGCTGCGTTGTTGAGCTATCTGATTTTAATCACTTAAAATGTTTATACAAACAAAAGCATCATGAAAGGTTTTTTGCATACCTTGTCTTCTCTTCCTGGTCCGATTCCCTGAAAACCCCGCCTCCGACTTATCTTATTCAAAGCAATGACAAGTATTGCCCATGCAGTTTTATCTACATATAGGAAGGAGTTGTTTTTTACGTAATTGGGCGATAGTACTTCTGCTAACGGTTTTCCTTCCCTGCTTGGCTTGCGCGCAGGTATCTTCCTATAGTTTTTCGCAGGCCACTACGGCATATACACCTCTGATTGCCTCTTTTCCCTCAACGCCGGCCAACATCTTCAGCACCAGCTGGGACGATGATGCCTACACCGGTTATACCCTGCCCTTTGATTTTTTTTACAACGGAGTCCTCTATCCTGCCGGAACGGTAATCGGTGTTGATACGGATGCCTGGATCGCTTTCAATCCCGGAAGCATGCGCGGGCAAACCAGCGGAGGTTCCTGGGTTTCTGCCAGCCAGTCCGACGGGGCTTATCTCTATGGTACTGCCAATAACAATGGAATGGCCGGATTTAATGCAGATCTCTGGTATCAGAATTTCACCGCCATTACAGGGAACCTTACATCTGGCTCGAACCTTGTGACGGGGGTAAGCAATATGAACAATATCCGGGTCGGCACCCGGCTTACCGGCAGCAGCAACATACCCGACGGCACGGTGGTGATAGCTACCGGCAGCAACCAGTTCAGCATGAGTGCCAATGCCACGGCTTCCGTTGCCGCTGCAAGCATTACCCCTTCGGCCAGCATATTCGCCCTGACCCGGGGCACGGCTCCCAATCGTCAGTTTGTAATTCAATGGACACAGACCAAGCGGTTTTCGGGTGCCGACAGCGACGATTTCAGTTTTCAGATTATTCTGGAGGAGGCTCCGCCCCAGCAAATGAAAGTGGTTTATGGCACTGTGAGCACCAATGTCAATACCGATCTCTTGCTTCAGGTCGGTTTGCGGGGTAACGACTCTGCCGATTTCAATGCCCGTACTTCGTCTACCAGCTGGAGTGCCACCAATGCTGCCACTGCCAACACCAACCGGGTCGCATTCAAAAAAACCAATGTCCCGCCAAACGGCCTCACTTTTGTATGGACGCCCATATGCCCGGCAATGGCGAATCCGGGTGCTTTATCCGGAGCCATCAATGTTTGCCCGGGCACCACGCAGAACTATTCCCTACCGGCTGTCACCGGAGCATCTTACTATACCTGGAGTTACAGCGGTACCGGTGTGACCCTGTCGGCTACCACAGCAACTCCTGTCAATACGATCAGTTTCGCTTCCAATGCCACACCGGGCACCCTTACTGTCCGCCCTGCCAACGCCTGTGTGGGTGCGGGGGTTTCCGTTTCGAGCAACATCACACTGATTTCAGTCACTCCTGCCACTATCGCTTATCCATCAGGGGCCAGTTACTGCACCAGCAATGCGCCCGTAAGTGTCAACAGAACAGGCCCTAACGGGGGCGCTTACTCCGTGTCTCCGGTGGGGCTTTCCGTCAATTCCTCGACGGGACAAATCACTCCCTCTTCCAGCACAAGCGGCGCTTACACGGTTACTTATACGTATACGAACAATGGTTGTGCATCTCTTACCGCTACCACTGCTGTTACCATAAAACCCTTGGTGAATATCGAAACGACAGCCTCACCTGCAGTGATCTGTTCGGCAGGCAACGCACAACTCACGACTCAGGCGGATGCCGGATCTAACTATTCGGTCAGCCCTGTCGCATACAATCTGCTGAATCCGGCAGGTGCCCCTAAGGTCATTTGGAATACAACAACCGATGACGCAGTCTCCTCAGCCATACCCTTGCCTTTCTCCTTCAACTATTATGGCCAGGTCATCAACCAGCTTACGGTAAGCAGCAACGGATTCATTGAACTGGGCGGTGTATCGGGATTAAGCGCCCTTTCGGCTCAAACCATTCCAAGCATATCAACCCCAAACAATGTGGTGGCCCTGGCCTGGCGCGACTTAAAGCTCGATATTGCGGCCAATCCTTCGGCCTACGTCCGGTATTTCACAAACGGAATTACGCCCAACCGTGTTTTTGTTGTTGAATACTCGGGAATCAGTTTTTACAACATTTCCTCGGGCACCGGAAATGTCACCGGACAGATCAGGCTCTATGAATCGGACAACCACATTGAAATACATGCCCTAGTTGATGACGGCGGATTGAATCTATCCAAGACAATGGGTCTTGAAAACGCAAGCGGTACCAGCGGCATCACTCCTCCCAACCGGAACAATACGGTGTGGAACGCCACCATGCCTGAGGCCTGGTCGTTCTTTCAGGCTACGTATTCTTATACATGGAGTCCGGCCAACTTCTTAAGTAGCACAAGCATACCCAATCCCGTAGTTACGGGGCTCAACACCTCGACCAATTATACCGTTCAGGTGACGAATAACCTGACGGGTTGCAGTAATTCGGCAAATATCAATTTGACGTATGCCAACGCCCAGTTGACAGGCAGCAGCGGTGCCTCCCGTTGTGGCACGGGCGTTCTATCACTCTCAGCCACCGCTGTTTCCGGCAGTAACATCGCCTGGTACACGGCAGCAACAGGAGGAACCCGGTTGGCTGCAGGCCCTGCGTTTACTACGCCATCAATCGGCGCCACCACCACTTATTATGTTGCCGCGGAGGCAACGGACGGCGCTTCAACGCTTTCTGTAGGAGACGGCGCCACTACTCCGACATCCTACGAGGGCGTGTTCTATCATTTGTTCGGCGGAGCCCAGACGCAGTTTCTCATACGGGCATCGGAACTGAGCGCAGCCGGACTACAAGCGGGAAATATCGTCAGGATTGGTCTGCGCTTTCTGTCCGTTTCGCCACAGTCCTACAGTGGGTTTGCCATCAGCATGATGCATACCGCCAATACGGACATGAGCGGCGGGCTCAACGGTGGACCCTTCACCCCGGTTTATTCGGCTGCTACCCTCAATCTAAATTCGGGCATCAATACCTACACGTTGTCGACACCCTTCAACTGGGACGGCGGCAGCAACATCATCATCAAAATCTGCTGGAGCAACAACAATACGGGCGGTACCAGCAATTACGCGCAAACTGATGCCACTTCCTATACAAGCGGGGCCTATTACCGTGCCGATTCCCGGTCGCCCAATGCCGTTTGTTCGGCAAACGCCGCAACCGGATTTCTTTCTGCCCGGCCCCAGTTTTACTTTACCGGTACAGGTTTGCTCTGCAGCTCACCCCGGGTTGCCGTCACCGCTATCGTCAACCCGCAGCCTACACCCATGGTGATGAACCCGACTGTTGCAACAATCTGCAGTTCGGATCTTCCCCGCGCACTGGGTTTCACGGGTGGGACTTATCCATCCGGCATATCCAATCTTTTTACGCAGGATTTTGAAACATTTCCGGCATTCAATTTTTCAGCCAGTGGAGCGGGTATTTCGGCAAGTTCCAATACCACTTATTTCACTCAGGGCACTAAATCGGTACTCCTGACCTATAATTCAGGATTGACAACAGCAAGTGCCAACAATGCCTACCGGCAAACTTCTGGTATCGACCTGAGTCCTTACAACAGCGCATCCCTCCGCTTTAGCCATATATGCGCATTGGAAGGACCGACAACCACCTATGATGCCGGATATGTGCAATACTCAACCGATGGCGGAACGAACTGGACCACTTTCCCTTCCACTGCCTACGCCGGATCGGCTTCACTCGTCACGAATATCAACGGCACACCGGTATCCGGTACCGTTTTCTCCACAAGAAGTTACAGCGATTGGGTGAGCAGGTTCACCTCCTCAACCATTAATCCGGGGAGCGGACCAGCCGCCGCATTATGGAAAACAGAGATTGTCAATATTCCTGCCCCAGCGCTTGCGGCCGATTTCAGGATCCGGTTCTTGGTCACCAGCGATGGTTCCGTACAGTATTACGGATGGCTGATTGATGATATCAATATTGTTGTGCCTGCTTCGGCGGCGGTACCGGTGGTATGGTCGCCCCAGACAGGATTGTTTACCGATGCGGGTGCCATAACACCTTATACCGGTTCCGCTATGGGAACGGTGTATGCAAAGCCATCCGCCGATATCACCTATACGGCATCCGGAGTAGCCCCTGGCGGATGTACGGTATCGGGAACGGCCGCACTGACTGTGAAGCCCGGCAATACCTGGCTGGGAGTGAATTCCAACTGGTCCGACATACAAAACTGGTGCCCGGGTGTTCCCACCAGTAGTATCGATGTTACCATCAACACCGGAGTGGCTTTCATGCCGGTACTTTCATCAGGCACCGGCACTGTGCGCAACATCACAGTTCAGAACGGCGCCACCCTTACCATCCGTAATGCAACGATGCAGATTGTAGGCACAGTCACCGCAGCAGGAACAATCATTGCCGACAGCGGAACGGTGGAACTTAACGGAAGCGCGGCACAAACAATTTCCGGCTCGAACTTCTCCGGACGCAACCTGCGCAACCTCATTGTTTCGAACAATGTGAATGTGTCTTCAGCCCCCAACGACACCCTGCGTATTCTTGGTACGGTTTCTTTTGGCAATGTCAGCAACCGGAACTTCAACTCGGGGAATAACATCACGCTGGTATCGAATGCCGGAGGTACGGCCCGGATTGGCGACATTACCAACAACAATAACAATACCGGCAACTCGCTTTCCGGAAAATTTGTGGTAGAACGCCATATCCCGGCACGGAGAGCCTGGCGCCTGCTGACCGCTCCCATATCCGCCAACCAGCAAACCATCAATCAGGCCTGGCAGGAAAATACCAACGGCAACTGGACCTTGAATCCCAATCCTGGATACGGTACCCATATAACGGGAGGCAGTACACGAACAACGGTCCAGGGCTTCGACCAGGGGCCTTTCAATGCCTCCATTTTCGGACACAGCGGCACAGCTTGGAATGTGATTCCCCCGGCCACCAATACGGAACTGGTCACTTCACGTTCCGGCTATATGGTTTTTGTGCGTGGTTCACGAGCCATCAATCTGCCCAATTCCTCACCTTCAACCGTACCCGATGCCACGGTATTGCGGCCAACGGGAACAGTCCGCTTCGGTTCACAAGCACCGGTCACCAGCCCTGTCGGAGGAATGACACCGATGGGTAATCCCTATCCTTCCGCCATCAACTTCAACAGCCTGTCGCGCTCAGGTGTCATCGGCGGTGTCGGCGGCAATGCCTACTATCTCTGGGACCCCAATCTGGGGGGCAGCAGTGGTGCCGGTGCTTTCGTCACCTTCAGTTGGAACGGCAGCGCATACGATAAGAATATCGTCACCGGCGGCGGCAGTTCGCTGATCACCAATACGGGAGTCATTCCTTCCGGAGCGGCTTTCATAGTCAACTTCAATGCCGGCGGTTCGATTGCCGTTGCCGAAAAAGACAAGATCGCGGATGTCGGTAACACACCCTATGTGTTCCGTCCATCGGGCGATGTGGGCAAATTGCGTCTCACACTCTACGGACTCAGTCAGCCTGCTGAACCAGCACTACTCGACGGAAACCTCATCACATTCACCGAACCCGGAAATAATGCGCTGGATGATGAGGATGCGCGTAAGGCCGGCAACTTCTACGAAAACATCGCTTCATTCACCGGCAACTCCCGACTTTCCATTGAGCGCAGGAAGGAGATTGCTACCGAAGGGGACACGCTGTTCTATCACTTATGGAACCTGCGTCCTAAAAATTACCGAATTGAAGTGGCCCCTGAGACAATCACCCTGCCTCCGGGACTTCAGGCTTTCTTTGAAGACACCTACCTGAATCAGCGTCGTGAACTGAATTTGGTGGATACGGCACAAATCGATTTTGCCGTCACGTCCGATGCGGCCAGCGCAGCCACCGCCCGCTTCCGTATTGTGTTTGTGCCTGCGGCGGTGTTGCCCGTGCACGGCCTTTCCCTGCAGGCGACATGCAGCAATGGCAAAGCGTTGCTTACCTGGCAAACCGGAATTGAATCGAACATTCGGGGCTATACGCTTCAGGCTTCGGCCGACGGTATTGGTTTCAATACAGTCTCTTTCTTTCCGACCCTTGGCAGCAATGCCCGCTACCGTTGGATGGCGGATAACCCTACCGATGCCGCAACCAACTTTTATCGTGTAAAAGGAAACGGAGTGGATGGTTCCGAATTTTATTCAGAAACAGTAACTGCCGGGCATTGCAATGGAAAAATGTTCAGCTTCATTTCACCCAACCCGGTTCAGGGCAACTCCGTCCGCCTGGTACTGGGCGGTTGGCCTGCTCAAACAATCCGATGTAATATCTACAACAGCATCGGCCAGCGGATACTGGAAAGGGAAGTGAAATTGAATGGAAGCAGTTCGGTGGTGGAACTGGTGCCGGTTCAAAAAATTTCATCGGGAACCTATCGCCTGGTGGTAGAGCAGGCATCAGGGAAAAGGACGGTGCTACCTTTTACAGTATTGGAGTAGCTCTGTCGAAGAGACATGTTACAGCCGCTTACCACCCCAGCACCCACGCGAAGATGAGGGGGGCCACGATGGTGGCATCACTTTCCACAATGAATTTGGGGGTATGGATATCGAGTTTGCCCCAGGTGATTTTTTCATTGGGTACCGCTCCGCTATACGAACCGTAGGAAGTGGTGCTGTCGCTGATCTGGCAGAAATAACTCCAGAAAGGCACATCATGCCACTCGAGGTCCTGGTACATCATCGGAACCACGCAGATCGGAAAGTCACCTGCAATTCCGCCTCCGATCTGGAAAAAACCTACGCCCTTGCCGGAACAATTGTTGCGGTACCAGTCGGACAGCCAAGCCATATATTCAATCCCGCTTTTCATAGTGGATGCTTTCAGTTCACCCTTGATGACATAGCTGGCGAAAATGTTGCCCATGGTGCTGTCTTCCCAACCCGGCACTACGATGGGAATGTTTTTTTGCGCGGCTGCCAGCATCCAGCTGTTTTTGGGATCTATCTCATAGTATTGTTCCAGCACTCCGCTGAGCAGCATCTTGAACATGTATTCATGCGGAAAAAAACGTTCCCCGTTCTCTTCGGCCGATTTCCAGATGGCGTGGATATGCTGCTGCAGCCTGCG